>JAZQNC010000193.1:0-2214 GCA_045627165.1 Eubacteriales bacterium | reverse complement strand
CATTGACGGACGCCGTCACAGAATAACTGTGCCGATTGAAAGGAACGCGGATTATGATTCGCTGCGCATTATATTCCATGTGCAGTCAACTCACGCATATCTGAAAATTTACAGCATTTATTCATGCTCCTGCGATGAGCTTCCGGTCAGATTTTCCGATCATTTAACTTACGCTTGCAGGGACGGTTTTCGTGCGCTTGATTTAAGCGGATATTACAACTCTGCCGTATCGTCATCCTGTAATATAACGGACAGCGGAAAGAATATGCCGAATGGCAGTGTGATGCTTGACGGTATTCCGTTTTCATTCGGCAACTCCGATAATAACATAATTGTACCGCCGGCTCCTCCTGCCGAAAACGATGAGATGATTCTGAATTTCGGTATTCCTGCCAAGAGAGGCAAATGCCGCCCTGTAAGCCGCGACAGCGAAATAACGGTTAATATTAACTGTACGGCGAAAGAGATAATATTTGCCGCTGTAATGAGCGGCAGGCTCTATGAACGATGGGGATACTGCGCTAAGGATCCCACCATACTCGGTGAGGCGATCGGCGAAGTAATGATGCCTCTTGCGATCAATGACGTTGAACGTTTTATGGTGGAGATAGTATATGAGGACGGCACCGCAGACCATGCTTTTCCTTACAACATCGGTCTCGGCAGACATGTCATGACCGGGGAAACCGGTATATACGCTATACTGTTATTGCCGAAAAAAGTAAAAAGCGTAATATTCCATAACCACATTGTAAGCGCCGATGTATCAATAGCCGCTCTGACGCTTAACATCTCAGCCGAAAGCGTAATTCCCGAAGTAAGGTCTCCGCGTAATCTGCCATCCGAAATCAAAAGAGATGAAAGCAGAAGTATTGCCTGTGACGGAAGAAAGCTTATCGTACATTCCGGCATGGCGGAAATGGTACTGGATGTATCCGACGGAATCCGCATCAGTTCATTTTCAAACGGATACGCTGATAACAGTTCAGTATCAGGGTATCTGCTCAGACTCAGAACGGCGGAAAACGGCATAGTGGATAAAGTGGAATCGTCAATAGTAAAAGTCAGCGGGGACAGCGCGGAAATTGAAAGCAGATATGGGTCTCTGAAACTGAATATTGTAATCGGAACTGCGGATAACAGCACCATAAGTTTTCGTCTCAGAGCGGAAAACATCGGAGAAAGCACGTTCAGCTGCGGAATAATGTTCCCGGTACTGGATGACGTCCGTTTTGACGGATGGGAAGACGGATGGTATCTGTTCCCGAAATATCAGAATGTTATAGGCAACGGACATATAAGCGTATATGAAGAATCGGCGCCCTCTTTTCCCATGCAGTTTTTTGATCTGTTCAGCCCTTCACAGAACGGCGGTATAGGTCTGCTGACAAAGGAGAGAAATACCGTAGTGCGCAACTACGCCATCGAAAAAAACGATGAGTGTATCAGCGCATTCGTTGAATATCCGTCGATGTATATGAAGCTTGAAGCCGGCGAGAGCTTTGAGGCTTCGGAAGCCGAAATATTCGTTCACAGCGGTGACTGGCATTACGCATTTGACAGGTACCGCGAATGGCTGAAAAGCTGGTATGTACCATATAAATGTCAGAATAAGGACTGGTACCGTTCATTATACTGGCTTACTGCCGAAATAACCGATTTCTTCGAAACCGAGGATTTCTGCAGGCTTCCGGTGTGGTATGATTCATCTGACGGAACCTACAGTTTCCGCAGGATAATGGACGAACAGAAGGAAATATACGGATGTTATCCCGATATACTTCACCTGTGGGGATGGTGTTACGATACAGAGCATGAATCAAACCAGTGGGGACACTACGGAAAAGAGGATTATGACCGACTGGGAGGACTGGAAAATCTGAAAGCCGCGCTCAACGAATGTTCAGAGCAGACCGGTGCGCAGATATCGCTGTACCTGCATCCGACTTTACTCACATCATGGTATCCTGAGGCGGGAGATTTTCAGCCGGAGCTTATGGTGAGAAATTCAGGCGGAGGCGTAATCGGCGTAGAAGGAGCATACCGTATGTGTCACGCAAACGAGACATGGCGGAGACATTCGCTTGACACATACAAAAGGGTCATAGCCGAAACGGGATTCAGAATATATTATGTGGATGAGTTCGCTTTACGGACGGGAAACCGCTGTTACGCTGATAATCACGGACACAGCGTTCCCTCAAACCTGCTGAA
>JAZQNC010000192.1:0-4645 GCA_045627165.1 Eubacteriales bacterium | reverse complement strand
TAAAGGGTTTTCCCGCAGGGAGCGAAACCTCCGCGGACTGTATGGGAGCGCAGCCGCGGTGCGCGAGAGGATCGTCGGCGTAATCGGGATGTATTCCCTCGCAGATGAGGTCGCGTCCGGCGATAAGGGAATAACAGCTCTCCTTTTCGTCCTCGGTCAGCAGCTCCCAGTCGCTGTCCTCAACATAGGTGCGGGGGCTCACGGATGACGCAGAGGATATCCACACCCTTCCGCTGATCCGGAGAACTCCGTTTTCCATGGTGCTTTTCTTTGTGAGGGCAGCGCCGTTTATGACGTTTGCCCTCCATCGTCCATTCACCCGGTTGAACACCGTCACCGGACTTCTGAAAACAGATTCAAACATAATGCTTTGCCAATACTCCTTTGCTGTTTATCCGCAGTACCGCGCCGGTGGAGCTTCATTCGCCAAACTCCGAAACGGCGCGGCATATATATCCCGCCCTGACAAGGATGAGATAGGCCTCGGGAGGAATACGGGGAACGCGGCTGTCCTCCGAATAGGTGACCGAATAATCTCCCGCCCTCTCGGAGGATATCCCACGGCGGGAATTTTCGCGGTAAAGGCTTTCGGCGGCGATGAAATACGCGCTCCGCACATCCTCGTCCGAGATATCGGGAGACTTTCCGCAGAGCAGACGTATCACGCAGTCGGTGTCCGCCATGCACTCCCCGTAATCCTCAGCGCCGATAAGCCTTCTCCCCGAGGCAAGGTAGGCTTCGTAGGAAGGAACCACGGCTTATTCCTCTTCTTCCTCACTGCCGCCGTTTCCGCCGTCGCCCTCATCACCCTCATCGCCGTCATCACCTTCATTGCCGCCTTCGTCACCGCCGCCCGGCTCACCCACGGCAAGCTGTACTCCGGATATCTTCGAGTTGATGATGAATACGTCCTCGCAGCTCTCCTCGAAATAGAGATACTTGCCCTCGGTGTACGCGCCGGGAGGGTCGAGCTGGGCGAACTGATAGGATATGGGCGCGATGACCGCGTCGGGATGAACGAGAAGCATCTGTATCTGTACAGCGTCTGCGTCCGCAGTCCAGCCCTCGTCGAAATCGTATTCGCTCTTCATAAGCGAAGCGGGCACCATGACCACCTTCACCCCGTCCAGAGTGTTTATGGTGCGGGAAATACCGTTGGAGGATACCGACACGTCGAGGCTGTGGGTCAGCGCGTCGGCGTTTTTGAGCAGAGTGAGCACCGCCGGAGTGACGTAGAGGATACGTCCGGCAAGCGGAACTCTCGCCTCGTTCATTCTCTCCATCATGCCGTCGAACACATCCATAACGGTGGATACCGAAAGAGCGGTATCGTCGATTCCGCCCCCCGAAGCCTCGCGGAGAGAATAGAGCTTCGAGATCATGTAAGCGTCCATTTCGGGGAACTTCTCGTTGACATTGAAGGCCTCGGTGATGTTGGAGATGTTGGCGGCGTAGTCGGTCTGGTCGATGTCGAGAGGATGAATGAGAGTGGACCACTTGCGGTGGTGGGAAAGGGTCTTTGTCTCCCAGGCGTTTTCGTAATTGCGGGAGGCGGTGTCTATGGTGTCGCGGTCAGCGTCCACACGTCCGGTGGTGGTTATGGTGGGAATAAGCACCGTCTTTCCACCCTGACGGCGGAACTTTCCGCAGTTGTTCGTGTTCCACAGGTCGGCGAAGTAAAGTCTTCCCGGCCAGAGCGTCATAAGCGAATCGGAATAGACGGATGCGTAGTTAAGATCGTTCATTTCTGACATTGTTTTTTCTCCTTTTGGTTTTCAATTAAAATAATTCGGTATTTCCGTCTCACAGCCCCCACTTGGAGCGGAATTCCTCGCGGGTGATGAGACCGGCGGCGAATTCCTGCGCGTCGCGGACACGCTCGGCGGAAGCGTCCTCGACGACCGAATCGCCGAACAGCACCGAGACCTCCGGCAGGCTTTCCCCGCAGATGCCGTTGAGCCTTCCGCATTCCCGGGCGGCAAGGGCAAGATCGGAAAGGGCTTTTCTTATACCCTTCTGAATATCGCACACGGTGACGTAAAGCCGCTGTTTGGAGTCTCTGATCTCGGTGGCGGTGCGGTCGGTGTAGCGCAGAGCCGAAACGGTACCGCGCGAAAGACCGGTAATATCCTCGATCTTCGACAGGATGATGTCGAGACCGTTGGCGATGGACTGATCGCGGAGGGCGGGCGAGAAAACCTTCATGGGCTCGCACTCGGAGGGCGACATGAGATTGGTGCGGAACAGCCTTTCCTTGCCGGCGGGAAGCTCAAGACCTCTCCTCGTCCTGCGGAACATATCCTCGCTTACGTCAACGGCAAGCTCGCCGCCCTCATATTCCCAGATAAGGCGGTTGAACTGCATATCCGCTTCACGGATAAGTCCCACGGCGCGGCTGTAGACCGATCCTCCGGCGCGGAAGCCGCCGCACTCAAAACAACCGTCGTTGACCGGCATATAGGCAAACAGGGGATATTCCGCGCCGCGCAGAAAGGTTACGGGCTCGCCAAGTCCTTCGGGCATCCGGCACAGCCGACTGCCGTGATTCCCTTCGGGATCGAGCAGAAATTCCGCCGAAAGCGCGCAGGCAGGATATTCGGTGCAGTAACGCCTTATCCTCCAGCCCTCCTCCTCTCTGTCGTGGTATTCCATAAGCAGGTGATTTTTCCCGTCAAAGGTCTTTTCGGAAATAAACAGCGCCGAGGTTATGTCGCCGTTGTCGTCGCGGCACAGCGGCACGAAGTGCGAAGCGTCAAACACGCCGGTCATTATCCTTCCACGGCTGTATGTGCAGCGGAAGGCGGCGCCTCCTCCGGCGCAGGCAAGCTCGGTTATCGGCCTGAGCCGCGGATATATGCCGTCAATAACGCCGCGCACCGCCCCGTCCCCTCCCTTAACCACTATCTCCGCTTCGACGGCGGCGGTCCTCGCAAATTCACCCGCAATGGTGGCGGCGAGCCCAAGCGGAGTTTTTCCCGCTCCGAGATACCGGTATTTTCCGCGGTACATATCGAGCCACATTCCGCAGCTGTTCAGATAATCCTGTACCGCGCTTTCCGATACGCCGGAGCTTCTGATATTCATCCCGAACATCGCATTTGTCTCTCCTTTCGTTTGTGATGAAATAATTATACACTCACTCCCGTGATAAAACATTCCCTCAAGGATACCCCCGTCATCATCCGAAAAGCAATAAAAAAAGCGCACGATCGCACACGCGCGCAATTATGAACGTTTTCTGAATAAACTCTTTTGCCGCAATATTCGCACCGGTCTGCCTCTTTCCCCAAAGCGGAGAGCTTCCCTTCGGGAAGGCTTTTTACTGTATCCGTATTTATCCGCATGAACAAATCATGTGGCGCAGGGTGCGTCATCCCCCGCTTCCCGCAAAAAAAACGAATGGATATATCGTGTTTTCTGCAGACAGCAGGGACTGCAAGTAACGCAAGCACAATATTGCTGAACCGACAGCAGGGTTGCCGTGGGCTTCGCCCTACAGCGCGCACCATAAGCGTGCAGCTCATGTTTCCTGCAAGTATACCCATTGCCCGCAAATATTGATATATCACCAATCAGGGGCGTGGGGGCTGCCAAGCCCCCACACGCCGTAGGTCAACTTCTCCCCTTCCCCGCGGGGAGCGGGGGAAGGGGTCGGGGGTTAGGGTATTAAGATTATAGAAATATCGGATTGAGGCAGGAATGTCAGATTACAGTCGCCCCGGCAGAAAGAACTATTCAAGTGAGGCAGAAATATCAGATATAAGATATTCGCCTAAGAACAAATATCCGATTGACAAACCCATAAATCTGCGATATAATTGTATGTGGGAAAATATATCCCAAACAAAAGAGAAAAGCATAAAGAGAAAATAAAATTCAGGAGGCATCCAATGAAATACATAATCAACGGAAAGATAATCCTTCCCGACAGAGTGGTTGAAGGCAAGGCTCTCGCCTATAACGGAGTTATAGCAGGGCTGGTAGACCCGGCGGCGGTCTGCGCATGCTGCGACGAGGTAATAGACGCGAAGGGCAATTACGTAGCCCCCGGTCTGGTGGATATCCATATCCACGGCTACATGGGCGCGGACGTGTCCGACGGAAGCAGCGAGGGTATAAGAACGATGGCGTACGGTATCGCAAAGAACGGTGTTACCTCCTTCCTGCCCACCACAATGACGGTCTCAATGGACGAGATCAACGCGGCTCTCGATTCGGTCCGCGCAGTCAGGGAAGAAAGCCTGAGCTGGGACGGCGCTGAGATCATAGGCGTACACGCAGAGGGACCCTTTATCAACCCCTCCAAAAAGGGCGCGCAGGCAGAGGAAAACATACTCAAACCCGACGCGGAATTCGTAATAAAGAACAGGGATATCATCCGCTCCATAACATTGGCTCCCGAAATGGACGAAAACCATGAGGCGATCAAGCGCATAACGTCAGAGACAAACGTCGTTGTCTCAATGGGTCACACAGACGCGACCTACGAGGAAGCGATGAGCGCGGTCGCCGACGGCGTTTCCCACTCGACTCACCTCTACAACGCAATGTCGCCGATGCACCACCGCAAGCCCGGCGTAGTCTCCGCGGTATTCGCGTCCGACGTTACGACAGAGCTCATCTGCGACACCTTCCACATCAACCC
>JAZQNC010000191.1:0-4959 GCA_045627165.1 Eubacteriales bacterium | reverse complement strand
GGAGATCACATTCAACCGTATGCTCGACGCGCTCATAGCTTTCGACATTGACGGAGGAAGTCACGAAATAACCATGATATATATGCCCTCCGCTTTCGTGAAGGGCGCGATAATCAGCGGCTGCGGCCTTGCGGCGTTTGCGGCTGCCGCGGTGATCGAGCATCTGCTCAACAAAAAACGCAGACTGGATTTTGTTTCCGAAAGCTATCCGGAAGCGGGCATATAAATTCTATTGAAATTCATATTCAGAGAGGATATAACACAATGAAAAAAGCTGTCATAGACTACAAATTCGACGGTAAAATCCGCATATTCGCCCTCATCGGCATCGCCGTGGCTGTCAGCGCTTTCCCCTATGCCTTCGTTTTCGGGGATTTCAGACTCGGGTGGCTGTATACGCTGCTCTCATCCTTCGCTTTCTTTTTCATCGGCTACGGGCTGCAGATGCTTGCCGCGAAGCTCTTCCACTACAAGAGAGTCAAATCCGACGGATCGTACGAGAATACCGAGAGCTTTATCGACTTCAGGCATATGCTGTTCGCTCTGCTCACGTCTCTCGTTCCGACTGTCGTGCTCATGGTCATCCTCATTCCGGTATTTACCGCCGATATGGAGATAACCTACCTTTATTCATGGGTACCCTATGTGCTTGCGATATTCACCTACGGAATCTCGATAGCCGGCATTATAGTATGGTTCTTCCCCGTGGAACGTCTGTGCGACCGCCGCGCCGTCACCTGCTGCGCTCTGCTGGATTTCGGACTCTATGTGGTCGTTATATTCCTTATGCAGAAGTACATTCCCCTTTTCACCATGATAACCAATCCCAAGAATGCCCGCGCTCAGCTCGCGGCAGGCGAAACCTTTAATATTTACGGAATCGCAAGCGCAGTTGCCGCGTTTGTGATCCTGCTCACTCTGCAGTTTATCCATGACCGTCACTATTCCAAGCTCAACGCGCTGATGAAGGATTACGTCCACGAGCAGCGCCGCGAAAACCGCAAAAAATGGGAACCCAAGGACTGAACATATAAGACCTAAAGAGTAAAACGTCATGTATTCAAAAGTAATCGAAAGTCCGGAATACAAAAAGCTTGCCCGAAAGAGCAAGCTCAGTCATATTATCGTGTTCGCTGTCGTTTCCGCTCTGCTGTGTACCGGGATCATCGTCAGCCCCTTCACCTCAGGGACACTGACAGCGGTGGTGTGCATAGCTGTTGTGATAATAACCGCTGTGTGTTCAAAGCCCTGGATGGCCTTTGACCGCGACTGGGAAGGCGAGGTCATCTCCAAGGAAAAGGAGTACACCTATTCCAAGAGCTTCGCCATGATGCTGCGCGACCCCAAAGGCTCGGCTCACAAGGACAAGCAGGGAAACACCATACCCTTTGTCAAATCAATTCTGACGATACGCCGCGACGACGGAAAGGAATATGTTTATTCCGAGGTTGCCGAGGATGAATCCGCCGCCGTGTGCTATTACCGTATAGGAGACCGTGTCCATCATCACGCGGGACTCAGGCTCTGCGAAAAGGAAAACAAGGATATGGACAGGGCCGTGCTCTGCCTCCGCTGCCTCACGCTGACCCCGAAAGCCGAAGACAGCTGCCGCAAATGCGGACTCAGGCTTCTGAAATGACAGGATATCTGAAATTATTCAGATATCTGAGATTATTCAGATAATGATATTCGTCTCAAATCTTTCCGAGCATTTCGGACATACCAGCGTGTGCTTTCCCGTTCTTCGGGGTACGCGGATAATTGCTCCGCATTTCGGACATTTTATGTATCGGTGCGTTCCGATTTCCTTTATCTGCTGCCGTCTGAAGGACAGACGCTTTTTCAGCTTTCCGGTGATCTCAAGATATTTTCTGTTTTCACCGTAACGCTTTGACAGATTCGTCGAAAAGAAACGCAGGAAAAAAAGCACCGCCGGAATGAGCTGCAGCGCGGATATCACCTTGCTCCTGAAAAATATGTTTGTGATTGCGGCGGCGACCCATACGGTCAGCAGAAAACGGTTAAGCTCGTCCGGTCCGCTGCGCCCTGTCATGAAGTTTATCAGTTTGTTTTTCAGATTGTTCATCTGCTGTCTCCGTAATGTAATCAAAATATCTTTTGTCAGATTATAACACGCAAATAAATCCTGTTTAATAATAATTTATGACTCAAATTATCTTTTACAATTTGATTCTGCTTTGTTAATAAAGCCGTGTTAGACTGTCGGTAAATCAAACGAATTTATATATCCGAAAGGAGTATTACCATGGCAAAAATCAAAGTCGGCGTATTCGGCGCGGCGCGCGGAATGACGATGATACACCAGCTTATCAACAATCCCGACGCGGAGCTCGTCGCGATCTGCGATAAGTATGTGCCGCTTCTCGACCAGTGCAGAAAGCTTGCGGAGGACAAGGGTCTGAAGATAGCCCTCTACGAGAAGTTCGACGACTTCTTCCAGCATGATATGGACGCGGTCGTTATGGCTAACTATGCGCATGAACACGCCAAGTTCGCCATTCCCCTTCTCGAAAGCGGACGCAATATCATGAGCGAGGTCCTCACCTGCGCAAATCTCGCCGAGGCGGTAAAGCTTATCGAAACGGTTGAGAAGACGGGCAAGACCTACTGCTACGCGGAAAACTACTGCTTCTTCAACACCACCTACGAAATGAAGGTGCGCTACAAGAGAGGCGACATCGGCGAGCTTATGCACGCGGAGGGCGAATACATCCACGACTGTTCCTCTATCTGGCCGCAGATCACATACGGTGAGCGCGACCACTGGCGCAATCTCGACTATTCGACCTTCTACTGCACACACTCTCTCGGCCCGATCCTCTACTCCACAGGTCTCCGTCCGGTCAAGGTAGTGGGTATGGAGTCGAGAAACATGCCCTTCATGCGCGATCTGGGCGCAACCGCAGGAAATCACGGCATAGAGCTTATCGAGCTTGAAAATCACGCCACCGTCAAGAGCATTCACGGTGGACTCAAGCGCGAGCCCGGTTCAATCAACTATGAGCTTTACGGCTCCAAGGGCAGCATGGAAACCGACCGCTGGGACGGAGGAAATCTCCATGTCTATATCGAGGGCGACCGCAACTGCGTGGGCAATCACACCAAATACGTTCCCGAATTCACCATCAAGGACGCTGCCGGCGCAGGTCACGGCGGCGGAGACTTCTTCACCACATATTACTTCATCCGCGCTCTCATGGGCGATGAGGAGGCTAAGGCAAACTGCATAAACGTATACCAGGCAGTTGATATGTGCATCCCCGGAATCCTCGCATACCGTTCCATCGTCAACGGCGGCGCTCCTCAGGTCGTTCCGAACTTCCGCAACAAGGAAGAGCGCGACGCATACCGCAACGACACCTTCTGCTCCTTCCCCGAAAGCGCGGGAGATATGTACGTTCCCAACAACGTTCAGGAAAAAGTCGATATTCCCGACAGCGTATATGAAATGGTCCGCGGAAAATGGCAGCGCGGCGAGCCCGGTTAATGAACAGACGCGCACTGGATTTTCTCTCTCTGCTGCTCTGCGTTGTTATGCTGATGTGTTCCTGCGCGGAGGCAAATGGGGACGCTGACGTTGTCACAGACGCCGAAAGCGCGGAAATAATCCCTTACACAGGCAGCGGCAGCGAATGGCATGATGAATACGCCATAGTCGCCCATGCTCTCGGCACGGTAGACGGCAGGGTGGAAACGAACTGCCGCGAGGCCTTCATCGAAAGCTACGGCAAGGGTCAGAGAGTATTCGAGTGTGATTTCACTCTGACCTCCGACGGACACCTTGTCTGCCGCCACGACTTTCTCGATATGTCCTACTACAATCTGGAGCAGGAACCCGGAGACGAGTATGTGATGGATCACGAAAGGTACAGAAATTCGGTGATCAAATTTCTGTACACTCCTCTTGACATAGAGGGACTTATCGAGCTCATGGAAACATATCCCGACACATATCTGATAACCGACAGCAAGGACACCGACCGCGAAACGATAACGAAGGAATTTACCTGTCTGCGCGACGCAATCTCCGAAACGGGAGACGAAGGTCTGTACGACAGGATAATAGTGCAGATATACAATGACGAGATGTACGATACCGTGGAGGAAGTGCATCATTTCGGCAATTACATCTACACTCTTTACCAGACCCCGCAGCCAGACTACCCTGCCATCGGCAGCTTCTGCGCGGAACACGGTATAGCGGTGGTCACCATGTCCTACGAGCGTATGTCGGCTCAGACCTGCGATACTCTTCATTCATACGGTCTTAAAGTGTATCTGCACACCGTCAACCGCATAGCCCAGATGAAATACTGGAACTTGCTCGGCGCGGACGGCTTCTACTGCGATTACGTCACCCAGACCGAATGGGAGATCGCGTCAGGAAAATAGGAATACTCAAAGTAAAAGGCTCACAGCGTTTATACTGTGAGCCTCATTTAATGTGAGCTGTAATTACTTGATGATCCTGCCGTAGCACTTGCCGAATGCACATGCTGCGTTAGCTTCATCTGTGTCTATGTGCATAGCTGCGGAGAAACTGGGAGATACACGGACAACTACGCCGCCGAGAACTGTGGGACGGTCAGCGGATTCGATTTCAATGGAAATGACCTGCTTGTCCTCGATGCCGAATTCAGCAGCCTCTTCGGGAGTAACGTGGATGTGTCTCTTTGCGACGATAACACCTTCAGCGAGGTCAACTTCGCCGCAGGGACCTACGAGCTTGCAGCCGGGTGTGCCTGCGATATCGCCGCTCTCACGAACGGGAACGTCAAGACCGAGTGTGCGCGCGTCTGTGAAGGAAACTTCAACCTGAGCCGCCTTGCGTGCGGGACCGAGAATGCTTACGTTCGGAATAGGCTTCTTGGGGCCGACAACGGTAACTCTCTCTTCACATGCGAACTGACCGGGCTGGCTGAGGTCCTTCTTGTTGTG
>JAZQNC010000190.1:0-3197 GCA_045627165.1 Eubacteriales bacterium | reverse complement strand
ACTTAGCCCAACACAGACATTTCGTGTTCGTGCCCGTGAATCTTCCGTCGAGCCATTCTACACCCGAATCTACAAGAGTGAATACCTTCTTATTGTATAGTATCGGCGTGTAGCAGAGGGTATCCGAATTTTCGTGCGTCCTCTGTACATAGGTGTAATTCGGATATTTTTCAATCAGCTTTGCGATGACATTATTGTGTATCTCGGGATTTGACTCCTGCAGTGATACTATATCCGGCAGATATTCGAGTATCACGTTTACGGCATCGTCGGCGACACCGACCGCGCAGCCGAGATTCCAGCTGAGCATACGGTAGGACGCGCCTTCATTTATATCTATCTGTCTCATACTTGCCTTTCCGGTTATATTAAAACCTTCATCGAGCTTCAAGGTCCCGTCGGTATTTTTGCCCGTGACGTATTCGGAAATGAATCTCTGCGATGCCGCGTAGGTGGCGTAAGGATCGGCTCCGATTATAACGAGCTTGTTTCCGACGAGCTTGATGACGTATTCGCCGTCGGCGAGAGCGGCGTAGGCGTCGCGGCTTTCCTTGCGGTTGGTGTAACCGATAAGGATCTCCCTGTTGTCGTTTTCTTCAACGTGATCGCCCTTTTTTCCCTTGATGAAATCCTCATCGAGCTTTTTGTCCCATGTATCCTTGAAATCGGCAGTGAACGCCTGATTCACGCTTATAGTGCCTTCAAGCTCGTAACTGTTTGCAATCGACGGACGGATTATCCCGTAATCCCCGTCCGAACTGTCGATGATGGTGACCGACGCGGCTTCCTGTTGAGTCTGCGTTTCGCTTTCTTTTTCTTTGCCTTCTTCGCCCGACGAAGACGAACAGGATGAGGTTATCACCGCCGAAGCTGCCAAAGCGAGCGAAAGGAGTGCTGCGAGATATTTCTTTTTCATTTTGTTTTCTTCCTATCTTCCTTGTATGCGATATGTGTCTTAACGAAAACGGCATTTGCCCGTGAGGGTAATGCCGCTTATTATATATTATTATTCAGTCATATTACTATTCAGTCTCTGTTGCTGTCGTGGAATGCGGTTATGTCCGCGCGCATCGCTTCAAAGCATTCGAGCAGCTTCGGATTGAACGTGCCGCATTCACCGCCGAGGATCATATCGAAGGTCTTGTCCATCGGGAACGCCTTTTTATATACACTGTCGGACGAAAGCGCGTCGCAGCAGTCGGCAACGGCGACTATCTGAGCCGCGATCGGTATATCGTCTCCGACGAGCTTTTCGGGGTATCCGCGTCCGACGAATCTTTCGTGGTGATACAGACATATATCATGCGCGTAAGCATGGAAATCACGGTCGAGCTCAAGCGGTGCATTGTCTATGATGCTGCAGCCCTTTTCGCTGTGTGTCTTCATTATTTCAAATTCTTCGGCAGTGAGCTTGCCCGGCTTTAACAGGATGTTGTCGGGGATCATTATCTTTCCGACGTCGTGAAGCGAGCTTGCCGACGTTATAAGATCAATATCTCTCTTTTCGAGCTTGTATTCGGGATAGCGTTCGGCGATCGCCTGTGCCATCAGACGTGAATATCCCTTCACGCGCTTGATATGCTGACCGCTTTCCTGGTTGCGTGCTTCGACGAGGTTGCCCATAAGGTCGATTATATCGTTGTTCAGCTTTACGAGCTCGCGCGTCTGTTCTTCCACTTTCTGTTCAAGCGAGTTCTGATACGAATAAAGCGAGATCGCGTTCTTTATACGCATACGGGCGATAATGGGCTCGTAGGGCTTGTGAACGAAATCGAATGCGCCTTTTTCAAAGCATTTCTGCTCGGTTTCGCGGTCGCTTTCTCCGGATATTACAAGCACGGGTATTTCTTTTATGGCGTGATTTTTGTTCATCACGTCAAGCACGTCAAGTCCGGACATTCCGGGCATAACGAGATCGAGCAGTATGCAGGAGATCTCGTGACGCATGGCGTTTATTATATTAAGAGCGCGCTCTCCGTTTTCTGCCTGTTCGATTTCGTAATCGTCTTCAAGTATATCGCAGAGCAATTCGCGCGACAGATCATTGTCTTCAACGACGAGAATTTTGCGTTTCAAGAGGTACTCACTCCCTTTGTGATCAGAACATCCGCATATATAATTATATACCTGATATAATTTTACCGCAAAATACGTAATTTGTCAAGTGAGATTTGATTAAATTTGTATAATATTTTAGCAAAGTAAAAAAAATGGATGAAAACCCTTGACAAATTGCTTGATTTGGTATATAATATCCCTGTATTATGTATAAGTGGCTAATCTACCCTTTTTACAGGGAATCTGCCATGATGACCTCATTTCAAAAAACGATCGTGTGACTCGTATTGAATGGTTGTATAAATGACGGTTGATACTCTGCTTCGCCGGAGTAAATATGAGAAAAGGTAATAGCGGTCAGCGGCAGGCAAATGTTCACAGCCGTTGATCCGGATTGAAATGAACGAATTGGTTAAAAAGATACAAACGTACGCAAATCAGCTCGTACTGGATAAAAAGAGAAGAAAAGACTCACTGTTTACGATCTCGTGTGCAATATTCGGCATTGTAGCTACATTCATGACGATCGTCAACGTGGTAACCGCGGAGCATACGCTGATGTACATAACTCTGGTGTTTGCCATCCTGTGTCTGTTTTCGTTTGCGCTGAATATGACGAGGAAATCGGTATTGCAGGAGATCGCGCGCGTACTGTTTGTGTCGGGTGTGATGCTGATGTTCGGCACCTTCATCGTAACGGGACATCCCGACGGATTCAGCGTTATATGGACGACACTGCTTCCGGTCTGCGGACTGCTCGTGTTTGAAATGGCGTGGGGCGTGCTGTTCTCGCTCATTCAGTGGGCGGTGCTGATATTCTTCTTCTGGACACCGATAGGAAGATCGCTTTTGCAGTTTCAGTACGGCGAGACCTTCATGACGCGCTTCCCGATGCTCTATTTCGCGGCGTTCGCGATAGGCTTCGCGCTTGCCGGAATGTTCTTTATGACGCAGAATGAAAGTCGGATCGTAGCCATGTCGTTCTGTGAGCCAAGGAGTTGTTACCAGCAGTTGTCTTCCTAAGACCGCTTGGCCTCCGACTTCGGCGAGACCTTCATGACGCGCTTCCCGATGCTCTATTTCGCGGCGTTCGCGATAGGCTTCGCGCTTGCCGGAATGTTCTTTATGACGCAGAATGA
>JAZQNC010000189.1:0-6887 GCA_045627165.1 Eubacteriales bacterium | reverse complement strand
TGCTTGTCCTTGAATTCCTTTGTCGCGGATACCTGCCATGTCTTGCCGCCGTCGAAGGAGTAGGATTCGATACCCGAAGCAACGCCTGTTCCGCTTCCTTCGTCGGTTGCGTCAATGGTCATCTTGAGAGACTTGACCTGCTCTGCAGCATCCTCGGGGTCGAACTTGATGGTGTTGATTCTCGGACCCTTGTTGTCGATGTTTGTTATGGACATCGAGGTATTGTAGGAAGCCCAGTTTGCCGATGTGGTGTCGCCGAATACTCTTACCTTGATAGTGCCTGCCGCGAGATTCTGGCTCTCGGTGAGCTTGTAGGTATTGGCTGTCTGCCAGTTTGAGCCGCCGTCAAAGCTGTACTCAAATGTGGGGTTCTTGATCACGGAGCTTGTTGCCTTAACTGTAAGCGTAACTCCTGTCTCGCCCTTTACATATGTGGATGTGTTGGACTTGGTTACGGAGCTTATCGTGATAAGGCTTGTATCGCTGGAGGAGAATGTGCCTATCGTGAGCTTCTGCCATTCGGTATACGCAAGGAGATCGCCCTTCTTGTTGGCAAAGTTCACATAGAGAGTGTAAGCCTTTTCGGTACCGATAAGTACGGGAATGGTATTGAAACCGGTATCGAAGGCGTAGGTCGTGGGAGTGGACTTGTTGGTGCTTATGCCGTTGCTGTATTCATTGCTGTCCTGATATACTCTGAGAGTACCTTCAACGTCAGCGGTGAAATAGATATAAGCGTATTTGGAAAGAGGATGCGTTACGTAAAGGTTTGTGATCACGGGAGCTGCCTGGCTCTGGCAGTTGAAGTAGCCGTGATAGGTCTCTGCGGACTCATTGCCGAAAGCGTCAACGAGAGTGAAGGTAAATACTACCTTTTCGTCCTTGGCGTTTGCCTTGAAATTGCAGCTGATTGCGTTGCTGCCCTTTACCACAGAGCTTGTTTCGTCCTTGGCATAAGCGGTATTGTTATCGGGAGTACCGATGGAGTACTTCACATATCCCGATTCGCTTGCCGTGAAGGTAAGAGTTACCTTTGTGCCGGAGTAACTCGTCTTGATGAGAGTAGCGGCAGGCTTCTCCGTATCGTTTGTGTACGCGGGAATCTCAACGCTTGAGACCGTGCTTGTGTATGTTCCCTCCGCGTCAGCGGTATAGAAGTATATGTAAGCTGTCTTGGAGTTGTCAAGACCGGATATGGTGACATCACATGTTTCAGCGGAGGTCATTGCCTTCTGTGATGTGAGAGCCGACTTTTCGGGAGCTGTCGTCAGCTTCTTGTCATAGATACCGTAATAGAAGGTACCTGCTGCGGCTTCCTTCTGAATATTCAGAACAGCGTAGCCGTCCTGACGGTCAACAATAACGTCCTTGACCGTTGCGTGAGTCGTGGTGGAAGGACCGGGTGTTTCGACGCTGAATATCAGTGTCTTCGCGCCGTTGTTCGCCTGGAAGTAGTAGTTGAATATGCTCTTTCTTCCGGAAAGCTGAACTGTGCCGTCACCCTTGGTGAGGTTCTTAGCGTTTGTGATCTTGGAATAATCGGTTATCTTGCTCTCGGAATACTCGTAGTAGAGCTTGCCGTCAACAGACGCCGAATATCTGAGCTTTGCTGCCGAAGCTGTAGTGCTGTCGAGAGAAATCGAGAAGGAATCGATCTTTACGGAGCTGATCGCGGTCTTGTTACCGAGGGCGTCCTTTGCGTAGTAATAGATAGTCGTATAGGTCGTGCCGAGGTAAAGATTCTGGGTGGAGTTGGCGCCGTCGCCCATCTTCAGGCTGCTGGTGAACTTATCAGCCGCAACGCTGGAGGTGGAATACCAAAATTCGCCGTCTTCGTCGGAAGTGAAGCTGAGAGATATAGCCTCGCCGATACGCACTGCGGAAACGTCCGAGATCTTGGGGGCCTTGGTGTCGGAAAGCTTGCCGACCTCATGAGCCGTCAGATTCTGACGCTTTTCGGTTGCCGCTGTGTCGGTCGCAAAAAGATTCCAGTAGAGATACTTGTTCGTGGTATTGGACACGACAAGCGCCTCGGTGGAATTTGCGGATACCGTGAAATAAGACATGGGTACGTCTTCGTTTCCTGCGTCGATGGACTTATCAGACAGGCAGTAGCCGAATATCTTAGCCGAAGATGTGCTGTTCTTGATATAAATCTCGGCGTTCTTATCCTTGAATCTTGAAGCGACGACTTTGAGCTCGTCACTTGCGGCATATACGCCGAGCGCGCCCGCCAGGATGAGGGTCAATACAAATACCGCAACAAGCAGTATCGATATCAGCCTGTTTTTCATAAAAAAGCCTCCTGTAAATTAACGGTCATATCTCCCTCAGGTGTCGGGGAAAAAAGGCCGTTTTAGTCGAAATTATAAATTCGTGGATATATGATACCACAAAATCGATGAAAATACAAGCATAACAGAGGAAAATTTACACATAAGCGTCTTTTCACGCCCGTGTATATCGCCGTACCGGAAGTTTTTCTGCCGTTGTATGTATCATATCGACAGCGCAATACCATATATTGTTGCTGTTAGACGCACGGAAACTTCGTTTAGTTCCCTTTTTTTCACAGAAACCTGTCCTGCGAAGCGTATTTTTTCACCTCGCCTGCGATCAACAAAATACCCGCCCGTATCTGTCTGCCAGACACGGACGGAATATCCTGTTATTCGGTTTTGGTATCTGTATCGTCCTCGGTATCGGGATCTCCGGTCACATATCCGCTGCTGCGGTTATTGTAGGAAGAATAGCTTTTGTATGAGGAGCCGTACCTGCTGTATCTGCCGTACTTTCCGTAACGGCTGTAATAACCGTACTTGTTGTAATGTCCGTAATAGCCGTAATAGCTTGAGGACGAAGCCTCGGCAGCGTTGAGGATGCACCCCGCAAAGGGCTTGCCTGTGCCTTCGAGACGTCTGATAGCGTAGAGAATCTGTCCGCGTTTTGCGACGTCCTGACGCACTACCATTATCATGGCGTCGCAGCTTGCGGCGATGCTCTCCGCGTCGGAAATGGTTCCAACAGGCGGAGTATCGAGGATAACATAGTCCATCTGCTTTCCGAGAAGCTCAATAATATCGCTCAGCTTTTTGGATGAGATAACGTCCGCAGCATGATTTCCCTTGATCGGAGAGAAGGAAGGGATAACGTAAACTCCGTTTTCCTGATAGACTATCTGGTTGGGCTTGGTTACATCACCGTTAAGCAGGTCGGTAAGACCGTACTTTCTCTCTCCTGTTGTCGTATCACAGCTCTTGCTGTCTATATTGTCAGCAAATTTGTAGAAACGCTGTATCGTGGGACGGCGCAGGTCACAGTCCACTATCGCAACCGAATTGCGGTGCTCGGCGAGCGCCTGAGCAAGTTGGACCGCGCATGAGCTTTTTCCCTCTCCGGGAACAGTTGACGTCATGACAAAAATGTGGGCGTTGTGATCGGATGAGTACTTCTCCACACGGTTTGTGATAAGACGCACCGAGTTTGCCACGTCCGCCGAAATCTCACCCCGTTTGAATTTCTCGCAGAGTATCTGACTTTCGTTCAGCTTGCTTCTTTTTTTCAGCTTTATAAGCGGAACAGAGCCGAGGAATTTCATATTCACGAGCTTTCTCAGCGAATCTGTTCCGATTACGGTCTTGCGCGTGAAAGTAATGAACCCGGCAATTACCATGGCGGCGGCGATACCCGCCAGTATGCCCTTTACGGCGGGTCTCTTATAGGAAAGACTGTTGGAAGGAGCCGCAGGCACCCCGCTTTCATCAAGAATGGTAAGAGCGGTACTTCCGACAACGTATTCCGCGACCTGAGGATAGTTTTCGATTGCTGAATTGAGCACCTTATACGCATTGTCGGGATTTGAGTCAGTCGCTTTCATTGTGAGGATATTCGTGCTTCCCTCAACCGACACGCTCAGCACTGCCGGCACATAGGACATATTGAGGTCCTCAGCTATGATATTATTCAGTACTCCGCTGTTGATTATATACGGAAATGTGAGAGCGAGCTGAGACGCTGTAGCGCGGTTATAGTATGAGCTGGAATAGTTTGAATTCGTGACGTTTACTATGAAGGAAGCATACGCCGTATACTTCGGAGTGTATTTTCTTCCGGCATTCCAGCAGGAGACCAGCCCGCAGACCAGAGGAAGGATAAGAAAGAGATACCATACTCTTTTGGCGTTCTTTTTGAACGCGGATATCTGTTCTCCGAAATCAAACGCAGACTGTCTTTTTATTTCGGAATTACTTTTACCGGAGCCGGTATTGGCAGAACCTGTATTCACCGCTTATTCCTCCTTCCCGGCGTTTTCCATATTTTTCATCAGCTGTTCGTTTTCCGCGATGCTGCTTTCGTTTTCGTTCAGCTTATACCCTTCGGAATGGTGGTGATGATGATGGTGTTCGGAATGACCCGAATGACTCGAATGACTCGATTTTCCTGTCTTTTTGGAATCCTGAGATTTACCGTGAGAGCTGTCCTCGGCCTTTTTTGCCTTGTCTTCAGCGTCAGAGTCGGCTTCCGCTTTTTTTCTTTCCTTCTGAGCTTCACGCTCCGCTTTCCGTTCGGCTTTTATCTCATCTCTCGATTTCTTCGCGTCGCCATAGCCGTAGCCGTATCCATATCCGTAGCTGTAACGTCCCAAACCTGAATAATAGCCCATTGAGGAAGTCGCAGAGAATGGCAGATCAAGCACGTTGTTGAACACATATCCGTACAGACGGCAGGCGTCGCGCAGCGAATCGAAGGACTGATTTATTGTTGCTGCTCCCGCGAAATTCTGTCTCACCGCTACGACGGCTCCGTCGCAGAACGCGGCGATAGCCTCAGCGTCGGCGGAAACCGACATGGGAGGAGCGTCTATTATTATGTAATCGAAAACGTTTGTCAGAAGCTGCGTGAAGTTTTTCAGGAAATTCGTGATAATCTGCTCTGTGGATTTAGAAAACGCCGTATTGCTCATCAGAAGGAACAGATTGCCTAATTCCTTATGACGGCTGAAATCATCCATGGTGAGCTTATGTTCCTTGGTGCTGTCACGGTAGAAGTCACGCATGAACTTCCGCTCGTCAATATCTGACTTCATTGCGGGATATATTGAAGGATGTACAAGGTCTCCGTCCACCAGCAGCACGCGATACCCCTTCTGAGCAAAGGAAATGGCAAGGTTGACGGACATCGTGGTCTTTCCTTCGTTTGCGAACACGCTGGTAACGACAAGCCTCTTGTCATTGTTCTTTTTCATCTTGTATTCAAGAGAGGTACGCATTATCTTGAAGCTCTCAACGAAATAATACGTGGTTCCCGTCTTGTTTATCAGTATGGAATCCTCGTCGTTTCCCTTTCTGTGGATCACTCTGTCCAGGATCTCATTTTTCGCCGCCGCCAAAGCATTGCTGCCCTTGGTCTCATGTCTGATGGTACACAGTCTGTCCGAATCGAGCATATCGTTGCAGTCTTCTTCGGTATATACCTTATCTGTCATCGCGCTTTCAAGAACGATCACCGCAAGCGCGAGCGCAAACCCGATGACCGCGCCTATCACGCAATACCTTCCCCTCATGTTGGCATTGTCGGGGGATGAGGGTATCGCGGGCTGACGGAGCACGTCCATATAGGCATTGGACATGAAACGGTCGGTAAACTCCGGATAACACTCGATACAGGTCTTTGCCACAAGATAAGCGTTTGTAGGCGAATCGGACTTCGCCGTCATGATAATCAGATTGGTCTCGTCGATAAGACGGGCGTTGATGTTTATCTCATCGATTTTTCCCTCAAGACGCTCGCGCATACGGTTGATGAGAAGATTGCTGTTGAGAAAGCTGTTGAACACGTCGGCAAAGGCAGACGCGGTATTCAGATTCGAATATACCGTCGTTATGCTTCCGGACGCGGAAACAACTATAGTACACGAAGACGTATAACCGGGCTGATAGCTCTCGTTGCCTGCGGTAAATCCGATAATACCGCCTATGAGAGCACAGATAAGCAACAGCAGGATACCTCTCTTCGCGTTGAAAAGTATCTTTGCAAACAGACTCAGGTAATCGCCGTCGTCATTTTTATCGTTACGTGAGTATTTATTCTCCGCCATAATTTCCTCTTGAAATCCGTATTGTCGTTACACCCGGAAATATTTTTATGCGGTGATCGGTCCCGGCGGCTTTATAATACCGTCAGCCCAAACACCCATAATATCATAACAGTAAATATGCCTTTTGTCAATAGCATTTATGCTCATTTGTCTTCAAACAGACGCACACATTCGTAAATCGAACCTACCGGTATTATCTGTATGCCTTCGTCTCTGAGTTTGTCCAGCTTTCCGGCGGTTCTGCGCGGTACGACGGCGCGTCTGAATCCGAGCCTTGCCGCCTCGCCCACTCTTTGCTCCACGTCGCTTACCGCACGGCATTCTCCGGCAAGTCCTATCTCGCCTATCGCTATGAGATCGTCCGGAACGGGACGGTCAAGTATACTGGAAATAAGCGCCATTGCCGCCGCCATATCGGAGGCCGGCTCGTCGATGCGCAGACCGCCTATGACATTCATGTAGATGTCATGCTCCGAGAATTTCAGTCCCAGTCTCTTTTCAAGCACCGCGAGAAGCAGATATACCCTGTTATAATCTATGCCGTTTGAGGTGCGCCGCGGCGATGTAAACGTGGTCGGAGTCGCCAGCGCCTGAAGCTCGGCGATGATCGGACGGCTTCCTTCCATGACCGACACCGCGCAGGTTCCGCTTACTCCTGCCGGACGGTCGGAAAGCAGCATCTCTGAGGGATTCGGAACTTCTTCAAGCCCCTCGTTGGTCATCTCAAACACTCCGATCTCATTGGTAGAGCCGAAACGGTTCTTTGCAGCGCGGACTATCCTGTGAGCAA
>JAZQNC010000188.1:0-5014 GCA_045627165.1 Eubacteriales bacterium | reverse complement strand
CTACGATCCGACTTGACCGAATCCACGGGTAAGATCAATATCATTCTCGATCTTGACAAGGACGATTATTCCGACTGCGACCTCCTTATTATCGAGGATATAGTCGATACGGGACGCACGCTGAATAAAACAATCGAGCATCTCCGCGATGACAAGCACGCCAATTCGGTGAGAACGGTTACTCTTCTCGACAAGCCCTTCAAGCGAAGCGAAGGTCTCGAAAATTATGAACCGGAATACTGCGGTGCGGTTATCAGAGACAACTTTATCGTCGGATACGGACTCGACAAGGACGAGGCATACCGCACGCTTCCGTATATCGCAATGCTGAAAAACAGGTAATTACAGAATCGGCTGTATGTTCATCCGAAACGGCAGTTGTTCATAAAGTGATCAGTCAATTCAATTCAAAAGGTAAAAGATGAAAGTAAATATTAAAGCGATCATATTCTATGTGGTGCTCATAATAATTATTATCGCGGCCACATCTTCACTTTTCGGAGACATGAGACAGGAAGCTCTTGTATACAGCGACGTTCTCGAGCTGTTCGAGGGCGAGCATGTACGGTACTTCGAAATAGATGAAAACAATATGCTGACAATGGTTACTCATGACGGTCAGACGTATGAGTACCGTCTGTTGGATATTTCTCTGTTTTACAATGATCTCAACGATCTGGTTCAGCAGCAGCGCGCGTCGGGCATTATTGAAGAATACAATTATAAGGAGCCGACCGAAATTCCGTGGTGGGTATCGCTGCTTCCGTATGTTCTGCTTATCGTGCTGTTCATAGGTCTGTGGGTTTACGTTATGAATCAGGCGACCGGCGGACGCGGCTCAAAGCTCAATTCGTTCGGACGCGCCCGCGCCAAGATGGGCTCAGACGAAAAGACCAAAAAGCTTTTCAAGGATGTGGCAGGCGCTGACGAGGAGAAGGAAGAGCTTCAGGAGGTCGTAGATTACCTCCGTGACCCCGCCAAGTATACAAAGCTCGGTGCGAAAATACCTCACGGCGTTCTCCTTGTAGGCCCTCCCGGTACAGGTAAGACTCTTCTCGCCAAGGCAGTTGCCGGAGAGGCAGGCGTGCCGTTCTATTCGATCTCCGGTTCGGATTTTGTCGAAATGTACGTCGGTGTCGGAGCTTCCCGTGTGCGCGATCTTTTCGATACCGCGAAAAAGAATCCCGCGAGCATTATCTTTATTGATGAGATTGACGCGGTTGGCCGTCACAGAGGCGCAGGTCTCGGCGGCGGACATGACGAGCGTGAACAGACTCTGAACCAGCTGCTGGTTGAGATGGACGGTTTCGGTTCCAATGAAGGCATTATCGTAATGGCTGCGACCAACCGTCCCGACATTCTCGACCCGGCGCTTCTTCGTCCCGGACGTTTTGACCGTCAGATCACGGTCAACTATCCCGACATAAAGGGACGCGAGGACATACTCCACGTTCACGCGCAGGGCAAGCCCTTTGAGCAGGATGTGGATTTCAAGACGGTTGCCAAGACAACGGTAGGCTTTACGGGCGCGGATCTGATGAACCTTCTCAACGAGGCGGCTCTTCTGGCAGTAAAACGCGGCAAATCCCTTATCGGCATGAACGATATCGAGGACGCCGCAACAAAGGTCATGGTAGGACCGCAGAAAAAATCGAAGGTCATCAGCGAGGCTGAAAAGCGTCTTACCGCATATCACGAGGCAGGACACGCTATCGTCACGAGCATAGTGATGCCCGAAACTCCCGTACATCAGATCTCCATCATTCCGGCAGGTAGAGCGGGTGGATATACGCTTTCGCTTCCCAAGGAAGACAAGTCCTATATGTCCCGCAATCAGATGCTGAATGAGATAATAACGCTTCTGGGCGGACGTGTTGCCGAACAGCTGGTGCTGGGCGATATATCCACAGGCGCGTCGAATGATATTCAGCGTGCCACTTCCATAGCCCGCAATATGGTCACAAGATACGGTATGAGCGATTCGCTCGGACCTATCGTTTACGGTTCGGAACATTCCGAAGACGAGGTGTTCCTGGGACGTGATTTCTCCAACAGCAGAAATTACTCCGAAGAGACCGCGGCGAAGATAGACGAGGAAATCAAGAATATCGTCGAGACCGCATATCACCGCTGCGAACAGCTTCTCAAAGAGAACATAAACAAGCTTCATTTCATTGCGGGATATCTGTTCCGCGCCGAGGTAATGGATGAAGGACAGTTCAATGCGACTATGCAGGGCGAACCCACATACGATGACCTTGACGAGATGAAGAGCGAACAGCGTAAGCGTTCAGAGGCTGAAAACAAAGCTCAGGCTGAAAGAGAAGCCGCCGAGAGAGCGCGCCGCGAAGCTGAGCAGAGACAGGCCGAGATAAATGCCGAGAATCTCAGAAATTCCGGCTTCGGCGGCGGTGAACCTCCGCAGATGAAGCAGTAAAAGCGAATAAAGCCGATACAAAAGGACATGCCGATCTGACATGTCCTTTTTTGAGCTTATCCGATTGTCGACGTTATTTGCCGCGTTTCTTCTTTCTTCCCGATGGGTCGCCCCTGTTTTCGGAAAATCTGACAGTAACTCCGACGCAGAGCAGGATACCGGAAAATATAACGATCACATTTCCCACACGGGAATAAACCGTAACCGTATTGCGCAGACACACATCATCAACCACATATCCGCTGACTTCGGGGGCAAGACTGTTTTTTACAGCTCCGGTAGGAGTGATTATTGAGGATATTCCGGTGTTTGCGGAACGCACGACATAGCGGCCGGTCTCCACGGCACGGAGTATCGCGTGTCTGTTATGCTGATATACGGCTGCTGAAGAACCGTACCAGGAATCGTTTGTTGACAGAAGAATAAGCTCGGCGCCGTCGCGTACCGAATCGAGAGCGAGAGTTTCATATATAGAGTCGAAGCAGATAAGGCCGCCCAATCTGCCGTATTCGCAGGAAATGAGATTCGTGCCTTCACCCGGAGTCAGGTCGTTTGATTTCAGATTCATTCCCGCCAGCAGAGGCAATACCTTTTCTATCACCGAAGCCATGGGAATGAATTCCCCGAAGGGGACTAGTCTGCGTTTGAAATAATGCTCATCCGATATGCTTCCGTCGGGGCAGAACAGGTACAGCGCATTGTATTCTTCTAATTCACCGCCGTCGTTCAGCTCCTTGCTGAAGGTTCCGACGCCTATATAACAGCCGCATTCGACCGCGGTATCGGAAATCTGACGGCTTAATACCGGATTTGTTTCGATGTTGACGTTTATCGCGGTTTCGGGCCAGAGCACGATATCGCATATCTTTTCACCATGACAGGCTTCGCGGGTAAGATCGCAGTACAGCGTACAGGTATCGTACACGCTGCCGCTTTTCCATTTTTCCGTCGAAGATATGTTGCCCTGTATTGCCGCGGCGATAATTTCGGTTCCGCTGTAATCATAGTTAAGAAGCGTGAAAAAACCGCAGATATAGTTTATGGCAATGACCGAAATACCGACCGCGGCGGCAACATTGGGACGGAAGCGAAACAGCGCTCCGCCCTTTTCCTTTGCTTTTTCACATTCATGTATGTAGCCCAGAGAAAGGCAGGCATTTGAAAAGGCGATAATGAAACCGATGAAGAGCGAACCGAGAAGCGACGCTCCCTGTATCATACATCTTTCGCCGCACTGCGACAGCGCAAGCCGGAAGAAGGGTACTCCCGCCCAGGTCAGAGTCTGGGCATATTCCAGCAGCGTCCAGCAGGAAGCCAACATCAGCGGCCACAGCCATCTCTTTCTGACCTTGGTAAGCCGGAACAGCCAGCCGATAAAAGCCGTGCCGAGGCTTTGCAGCAGCGCAAGCCCGACCCAGCAGATGATCACGATCGCAAGTCCCTGAGACGGAGTGAATCCCGCAAAATCCATAGGATACAGCTCGGTAAACCAGTAGTAAAGTACACCGTAATACCCGAGGCTGAACATCAGTCCGTGACGGTATTTCGGAGTGTCCTTCATAAGAATACAGAAGAACGGCGCCATTGAAATCCAGCTCAGCAGCCACAGCCTGTCAAAAAGCATGGGAATCGCGGTAAGCAGACCGGATATATAGCAGATTAAATATGACATAGGTTTTGTAGAAATCCGATAATGTTGAAATGTAAAGATAAGTAAGGAGAAAAAGGATAAAAGCAGAGTTATTCGGCGGAATTTCCGTATCCCGAAAACTCTTTGAGAAACCACATCTTTTCGGGATCGGGCGGAATTTCGTATGTGTTTCCGTCGAGGATCAGACGGTAGGAATACAGCGCCTGATATTTGTACCCCATGGAACGGTCTCCGCGGTTGACTCCGTATTTTCCGTCGCCGAGAAGCGGATGACCGATAGAAGCCATGTGCGCTCTTATCTGATGAGTGCGTCCGGTAACAAGCTCGATCTCCAGAAGCGACAGACTTCCGTTGTAATCGAGAACGCGGTATTTGGTGATGATGGTTTTCGCGTCGGGCGTATTCGACGGTTTGGATTTATAAACGGTTACGATATTATCCGAGCTGTTTTTGGTAAGATAACCCGTAAGAGTGTCGCGCTCTTTCGGCATTTTTCCGTGAACCGCGCAGAGATAGAATTTGTGCATATCTCCGTTTCGGATTTTTTCATTTATGTCACGCAGAGCTTCCGCGGTTTTTGCGGCGATAACGATACCTCCGGTGTTTCTGTCAATGCGGTTGCACAGCGCGGGAGCAAAGGAAGCCTCGGAATCCGGGTCGTATTCTCCCTTTTTATACAAATACGCCTTGACATTGTTTATCAGAGTGTCCGCGGTATCCGCGTCCTCGCCGTCGCCGCTGTGGGCAAGCATTCCGGGATGCTTGTTCAGCAGCATGAAGCTTTCGTCTTCGTAAACGATGTCCAGCTTCGGTGTAAGTACTTTGAACGCGAGATCGGGATCTGTCTCGAAAAATTCATCCCTGACATACAGCTCGACTATATCGCCCTCGCACAGATGAAGGCTCTGTTCCGCACGTTTGCCGTT
>JAZQNC010000187.1:0-2205 GCA_045627165.1 Eubacteriales bacterium | reverse complement strand
GGAGGAAAGCAGCGTCGGAACGACGCCCTGAAGCGCCTCCAGCATTTCCCTTGCTATAGCGAGGTTTTCCACCTTTGTTCTGCCGTCGGCTTCCTCCATGAACTTGAACATAACGATATGCTTTATCATAAAATATTTCCTCCTCATGAAAAAACGAGCGCACCGAAACGATGCGCTCGCATTGCTTAGCGAAAACAAATCCGATTATTTATACTTGCGCTTACGGGCAGCTTCGGATTTCTTCTTACGCTTTACAGAGGGCTTCTCATAGGCCTCTCTTTTACGGACTTCCTGAATAACACCGGAGCGTGCGCAGGACTTCTTAAAACGACGAAGTGCACTCTCAAGAGATTCATTGTCCTTTACTCGGATTTCTGACGACATTAACCTATCCCTCCCTCCGCGAGCGAAAAATAACAACCAATTAATAAGAAAAAAATCTTATCCAATTTGATTACAAATTATTATAACCTGTTTTTTATGTCGTGTCAATAGATAAATTCAGATTTTATGTGAAGATTTAATTATTTTGAAAAATCACTGTTTTATCCGCTTTTTCAGTTTTTCGGCTGTCTGCGATATCCGGTTCAGGCCATACTCCGCGATCGTTTCCACCGCCGCTGCCATGAAGATCGTATAGGTCGGCAGCAATATATATGAATAGCGCGATGACGGATTTCCCATGGATGTGATGACCGCAAACACGAGCGAGAATGCAAGAAGCACTGTGTAGAGCTTCGCTTTCTCCTTATTCCTCCGATAGGCGAAGAAGGCGCCCGCCGCCGCAACAAAGGCGATGTAATACCAGTAGGAGAAGAACAGGTACCAGAATTTCACCACGATGTTTTTCAGCGTTGTGAGCGGATGAGTGAGTATGTATTTATTTCCCAGTGCCGAAAGCTGCTCGTTGACCTCGTAATAATCGAGGTCTTTATTATTATATATCTCATAGAACTGCTCATCGGCGTAGTCATACTCCGACTTTGAATAGTCATAGCCGTTTTCTTTGACGACATCGTTGTTGGCGAGGTAGACGGAGATTCCGGCGTAATCTTCGAAAACGATATAATGCCCTGTTTCACGGTAGTTGACCGCGACGTTCGCGCCGACTATCAGCACGCAGACCACCGCCATTGCCGCAAATCTTGCGATGCTGTATTCCTTTTTCACCGCGAGGACGAGCATATATGCCGCGACGGCGAAGAACAGGATCGACAGCAGCGGACGTATCAGCACGCCGATGAAAGAGGCAACGTACGCGACAGAAAGGGGTGAGTTCCGCGGGATATCAGGCCGCGAGAGAAGCCAGATGCAGAGGATTATCACCGAGATGTACCACGTTTCGGTCAGCACTCCGCCCGGGCCGCAATAATGGACATGCCGCAGCAGGAGACAGTACATTATGACCGAGAGACCGCCGATATTGCCGAAGAGATTTCTTTCGGCGCAGTAGAGCAGAACGCTCGAAAAGCCGAAAAGAATGTACTGGACTATCGCTATTGCCGCGTCGTTTCTGGAAAACAGACGGATAGCCGTAAGGATAGCCGGATATCCCGGAGGGACGACGAAATTCTCGAACCGGTCACGATGGGTCTGGATGAAATGCCCGTTATCGAGAAAATTGTCGGCTATACTGATATAAAGAGGGCTGTCGCCGTTGTGATAGACGATGCTGTGTTCTGCCGAAAGGCTCAGGCCGACGGTCATCGCGACGGCAAAAACGAAAACGAGTATCTTGCACAGCGTATGCTTCTCATCGCTGAACCGCTTGATTTTCTTCATCAGCTCGGGCATCGGAACACCTCCTGTTTCATTTTCCGCATAATGCTTTATTCTCATAATGCTTTTTTGCGGCATAATATTTTATGCGGCATAATATTTTATGCTTAAAGCGCACAAATGCACCACGAGGCATGCTTATGGTGCATTTGTGAAAAAACATTATTTTACAACGAGATTGACAAGTCTGCCGGGAACGTAGATCTCTTTGATGACCTGCTTGCCCTCGACATACTCGGCGCAGGACGGAGCAGCTTTCGCCTGAGCGATAGCATCCTCGGAGGAGATATCCGCCGGGAGGCTGATGCGCGCTCTGACCTTGCCGTTGATCTGAACGGCGATCTCGACTGTTGCTTCGACGCACTTGGCTTCATCGAATTCCGGCCACTTCTGTTCGGTCATCATTCCGCCGTATCCGCCTGCTTC
>JAZQNC010000186.1:0-3125 GCA_045627165.1 Eubacteriales bacterium | reverse complement strand
TTTTTATAAAAAATCGGGGTATCGTGTCATTAAAGTTGAGAACGGTTTTACCTTTTACCGAAAAAAGATTGAGATACAAAACGGAGTGAATAAAATATGATCGAAACAAATCGTTTGAAAATATATTCGGCTTCCAAAGAGCAGATGGAGGCGTTTATTGCGGGTCAGACAACAGACCGGAATGACCGTCAGCGAATGGTTACTCGTCGACAGAGTCAGCGTTTATCTCGCGGGGAACAAAGTCCTCGGGATAAGAAAGACCGTAGCCGCGCTCGAAGGCACATTCATTCGTGCCTATCTGATCAACGGAGGCATACCACGGAGAGGGCAGTCTGCCGGTAAAATCGGCGCAGCCGCACAGCACATCGGAAACACCCTTGCCCTCGGATCCGGGAAGGTAGCACATCACGATGCTGTCCCAGTTTGCGGCGTCCGCCTCGTCGAGGATAAGATTTCTGCCCGCGACGATGCAGACAACGGTGGGTTTGCCGAGAGCAGCGGCTTCTTCAATGACCCTCTTGTTCGACGCAAAGCCGCAAGTTTCCGTTTTCAATATCGCGGTTTTATTTTCTTCACCGTTTTCGTAAAGAGCTGGCAGCTCAACGTCGCCGTACCATTCGGCGTATGCGTCCTCGCCGACGCACAGCAATACCACGTCAGCCTTCTTCGCGTCCGCCTCGTCGATCAGCACCGTTA
Organism: Eubacteriales bacterium; assembly: GCA_045627165.1. Classification (GTDB taxonomy): domain Bacteria; phylum Bacillota; class Clostridia; order Oscillospirales; family CAG-272; genus JAZQNC01. The sequence continues at coordinate 2,429 of JAZQNC010000186.1, read as the reverse complement.
TGCCGTAAGCCTTGGCGTATTTCTCAAAAGCCTCGCGAATGGTCGTAACGCCCTTTATAGTGCTGGTATAGCTCTTGGTCCAGCCCATCGTCCAGCCGCCGCACTGCGCGACGGAATTGTTTGCAACGGGTCCGGTGATGTACACCTTTGCGCCCTCCTTGAGGGGCAGAGTGTTGTTTTCGTTCTTCAAAAGGACAAGACTCTCCTCGACGAGCTTCTCGGCGACGGCTCTGTATTCGTCCGAGCCGGTCTCGTCCTTGACTGCTTCGACGTTCTCAAGGAACGGATCGGCCATTATGCCCGAGTCCTTCTTGAGCTTGATGAATCTTGTGACAGCATCGTCGAGGCGTTCCTCGGACAGAGTACCGTCGGCAACGCCGTCGATTATCGCCTGACGCGCTTCGTCATATCGCTGACCCTCCATGAGTACGTCGATGCCGCAGTTGAGCGCACTGACGACCTGCTCCTTATATGTCAGGGGCGTGGTGCTTTCGACCGCCATACTGTCGGTCATTATAACGCCCTCAAAGCCCATCTCGTCTCTAAGCTTACGGATGTACTCGGCATTTTCGTGCATCTTCGTTCCGTTTAGCGAGGAATAGCTGACCATTATGACCTGAACTCCCGCGTCTATCTGTGCCTGATAGACCGCGAGAAGTTCGGCTATCTCCGCGTCAGAAAGTTGTGCGTCGCCGCGGTCGAACAGGCGCGGCGCGACAGGGGTATTCTCTCCCGTGGCGTAGCCGGTGTTGCCGTCGCCGAAATAGTGCTTCGCCGTGGCGATAACGCCGCCGTCGATAAGTCCCTTGGTATAGGACGTGCTGAGCTTTTTGATCGTGTCAAGGTCAGAGCTGTAACACTCATAGGTCCTGCCCCAGCGCGGGTCGGTCGACTGGGCTACGCAGGGATACAGATTCCACGGCATATGGCAGAGCTTCGCCTCATCCGCGGTGATGAGACCGACCTTGTAGGCAAGCTCCTCGTCGTTGGCAGCACCCTGTCCGATGTTGTGCGGGAAGTAAACGCCGTCGATGCAGTAGCCAACGCCGTGAGCGTCATCCTCCGCGATGAGCAGAGGGATGCCCGCCTCAGACTCTATCGCCTGCTGCTGTAAGCCGTCCAGTATCTCGCGCCACTGTTCGGCGGTTTGCATACCCTCGTCGGCGTAGATGCTTCCGTAGCAGTGGCTCTCTATCGGTTTATCTTCGCCCTCCGGCAGCGAACCGTCGCCCATCAGCATATAGAGGAGCGGCTGCACTATCTGAGAGGCCTTCTGGTCGAGCGTCAGCGTGCTGACTATCTCCTCGGGCGTCAGCGTGGCGTACCACTGATATTTGTATTCATACTGATCCGCAGGAAACTGCGGGACGACGACAACCGATGCGTCGGAGTCAGATACCGCCGGATTCTTAGAGCATGCCGTCGCCGACAGCAGCATGAGTGCCGCAAGCAGTAAAGCTGCAATCCTTCTTAACCTCATAAAAAGCCACCCTTTCGAATACAAAGATATGTATATCTTATTATATCACATCCGAATCAATAAGTCCATCACTTTCCAAGAAAAATAAATAAATCCCTAAAGGAACTGAAACCCTACCAATCATAATGTCAATTGATGATACTATGGTAGAGAAATAAAGTGCTGTATATTTTTACAATCGCAGAAAAATATTTAGTACAAAATAGCACAATTTGCTAGACTATCGACCATGTGGGATACCCGCAGTTTTCCTGAAGCAGGCTGCTTACCTGCTTCAGCGCAATTCATTGATTAGCGTATTTTCATCAACCGGAAGCCGTACTGTTAATATCTTTGTTAATATCATTTGCTCCGGAGGACACGATGAGGCGGATGCCGTGAGTGCTGAAATATCGTATGGTTATGCGAAAATATACAGGTACATACATCCGAACAGGAGGGCATACGGACACTTTTCCGAGATGGTATACATCGTCAGACTCATCGGCTGAGCCGGTTTGTTAGCGATACTCGATTCGGCTGTTCGCAGGCGTTATTTATGGTGTATTTACAACAATGCCGTCAAGAATCACCCATACAGATGCGCGGACGTTTTATAGCGTTTGTTGTCATTATTCCTTCATCGCTGCCATGATATCCGCAAAGGTGACGAGTGAGACGTTGCCCATCTCCGATGCTCGGTCGATGCAGCCTTTTGTGAAGCCCGACTTGGCAAAAACACAGAGCCGCTTATGCTCATAGCTGAAAATACGACTGCGCTCGTCGAGCGTTTCCAGAACGCCGAGATCGACCTTTTCGTTCGTCCACTTGCACACTGCAAAGAGCGCGGTAGTCTTGTCCTGCTCGCCCATGATGTCTATTTCGGTCTGCGTTCTGCGGGACGGATCAGCGCCCCACCAGCGACCGAGCGACTTGAACTCGATCGGCGAACGCCCTTTCAGCAGCTCCG
>JAZQNC010000185.1:0-2484 GCA_045627165.1 Eubacteriales bacterium | reverse complement strand
GAACCGGCGGGAAATACCGTCTTCGCTTTATCTGCCAGCGGCAGCACGAAGCGGGTACTCAGCTGCGGCCGCAGGCGGCTAATCTAATCGCCGCCGTAAGGTGTACACATTTACATAGAAAGGAGCAAACCCTATGAAATCCAAAGAAGAATTGAACGCCCTGAAAGAGGAAGTCGAAGCCGTGAACAAAAAGCTCGCGTAGCTGACGGAGGAAGAGCTTGAGCAGGTCTCCAGCGCTCTCTATAGGGATGATCCGATGATGGAGCAGGATATGAATACGCAGGAGCAGAGTCAGTTAATCTGATCAACAACAAAAATTTATTAAGGAGAATTCACAATGAAAATCACACCTGAATTAAAAGAAAAACTCGAAGCTGCAAAAACAACAGAAGAAAAAAAGAAACTTGTTGCTGAAGCCGGTATTGAACTGACCGATGAGGAGCTCGAAAAGATTGCCGGTGGTATTGTCGTTGAGGACTGGGAGAATGGTGGATTGTTCGAATAACCCTATAAAGGGCTAATGAATACATAATTACCCTGATCGTCCCCCTATCCAAAAGCGCATGGAAGCCTATGCGATTTCTAACCCCACATCGGAAATCTTCGCATCTGCCGACCCGTTACTGCCTTGCCCGTCGGCAGCAATACAGGGTAATATCTTCCTTGTAGCCCTCAAACGTATCTACCCGCGTTATATCGTTCAATACGCCGTTGAACCGTATAACGTGGGTATTTGTTATTTCGGGGTCGGAAGGCAACACCGCACAATGCGTCTGCTGCATTATGCGGTGTTGCCTTAATTCACGGTGAACAGGACTTCTTCCCTGTAATTGGTCGCTGCCGCTGACGATGCAATGGATAGAATCATAATTTTGCCGGTATAACATATTTTTTATGATAATTCTGATTATTGACTTTGTATAACGGAATATGTATAATAAAATGAAATACAGTATCCGGGTCGATAAAGAAATGAGTTCCGTAAACAACAAACTGCGTATGATATTCGCGGCGGCAGCCGTCATATTGCTTGCCTCCGAAATTTATATAGGTATATACGTCAGGGACGATTTCGTGAGACCGTATCTCGGAGACACGCTGGTCGTTATTCTGATATACTGCCTTGCGCGAATCGTCATCCCGCGTAAATACAGCCGTTTCTGTCTTCTTTCGGGGATGATATTCGGATTTGCGGTGGTTGTGGAATTATCACAGATCATCCCACTCTGTGACCTTCTCGGCATAGAAAACCGACTTATACGGACACTTATGGGCACTTCGTTTGCCTTTGGGGATTTGATCGCTTATCTTGTGGGAAACATCATGACCGGAGCGGCGGATATTTTTCTGTGGCTCGGAATAAAAGAAGAGCGGGAATAAACGATGGAATACAGTGTTATACGCAGCGACAGACGGTCGATCGCGGTTGAAATCAAAAACTGCAGGGCTGTCGTGAGAGCTCCGCTTCGTTACAGCGACGGGCAGATAGAGAACTTTGTGATGCGAAACGAAAAATGGATAACGACGCATCTCGCAAAAGCCGAAGAAAACCGCAAAAAGGCAGCGGAGCGCTTTGATATGCCCGCAAGTGAGATCCGTGCCGTTCTGAATACGGCAAAAACGGTGTTTTCGGACAGGGTGGCGTATTACGCTCCGCTCGTGGGAGTGACATACAGCCGTGTTTCCGTCCGTTTCATGCGCTCGCGGTGGGGAAGCTGCAGCAGTAAAGGCGCTCTCGGCTTTAACAGCCTGCTTGTCCTCGCGCCGCCGGAGGTCCTCGACAGCGTGGTGGTCCACGAGCTCTGCCACAGAAAACAGATGAATCATTCGGATAAATTCTACGCCGAGGTGTTAAGGGTCTTTCCCGATTACAATAAATGCCGCGAATGGCTTGACGAAAATTCGGAAATACTGCATGCCGCCGGCGAAAGGGCATGCGAATAATCGGATAAAAAACATAACAGATGAAAAAACGCAGAAAAAAGAGAGGCTTTTACGAGCCTCCGATAAAAAACAAAATAATCATTCAGCTTATCGGCATGATATACGTTGCCATACTGCTTTTGCTGCTGTTCTGGCGGACGAAATATGCCCCGACTCCGGATTATTGGACAAGGGTCGGCGCGAACATACAGCTTGTCCCGTTCGGAACTCTGAGACACTACTGGAAGATCATTTTTAACAGCAACAGTATTTCGGCATTGTTTAACGCGCTGCTGAATCTTGCAGGTAACGTGGCGATTTTTATACCTCTCGGTATGGTCCTGCCTTATGAGAACACAAGACTGCGCTCCTCCGGACGGTTCTTTTTGTGGGCGGTGATCATCATTGCCGCCGTGGAGCTTACCCAGTTGTTTACGCTGAGAGGAGTCTGCGACGTGGATGACCTGATACTCAACGTTATCGGAGAGGAAATCGGCTTTATGCTGTTTACGATTTTCGAAAGGATAAGAAAAGACTGAGCGAAGCGGAGCTTTGCAAACG
>JAZQNC010000184.1:0-3323 GCA_045627165.1 Eubacteriales bacterium | reverse complement strand
GGAGCGTTGTCATGAAGCGTATTTCAAACGAAAGACTCGAAAAATTAAAGGCCGCGCTGCCCTCCGACCTTGACGGAATGCTCGTAAACTGTCAGTCTAACATCCGCTATCTCTGCGGATTTGATTTTACCGACGGATACGCTCTCGTCACGAGAGAAAAATCCTACGTTCTCGCGGATTTCCGCTATATAGAGGCCGCAAGAGAGGAAAGCGGCGAGGGGTGGGAGGTCGTCATGCTCAGCGGCGGACGCGACAGGCTTATCGGCTCTCTGCTTGAAGAAAACAACGCAAAGCGCATCGCCTTCGAGGATATGAATACCACGGTCAGCGCCTTTGAAAGCCTCAGAAAAGGGCTGTCCGCCTACGAATGGGTCCCCGGCGGAAACGTGATCGAGCGTCTGAGAGAATACAAGGACGACGGTGAGATAGAAAACATCATCACCGCCCAGCGCATCGCAGAACAGGCCTTCGAGCATATTCTCGGCTATATCAACCCCGACCGCACCGAAACCGACGTTGCCCTTGAGCTTGAATTCTATATGCGTTCACACGGCTCGGTGGGCAATGCCTTCGACGTTATCGCCGCATCGGGAAGCGCGTCCTCACGTCCGCACGCCGTTCCCCGTCCCTGCAGGCTGGAAAAGGGCTTTATCACAATGGACTACGGCGCAGTCATCAACGGCTACCGTTCCGACATGACCCGCACAGTCTGCCTCGGCAAGGCCGACGACGAGATGAAAAAGATGTATTCCACCTGTCTCGAAGCTCAGCTCGCCGCCCTTGAGGTAATGAAAGAAGGAGCAAAGCTGGCGGAGTGCGACAAGGCCGCCCGCGACATTATCGACAACGCCGGATACAAGGGCTGCTTCGGTCACAGTCTCGGTCACGGAGTGGGACTGTATATTCACGAGGCTCCCGGCGTTCATGGAGGCGCCGGCGAAAAGCTGCTCACAAGAGGTCACGTTGTCACCTGCGAACCCGGTATTTACGTTGAAGGAAAATACGGAGTCCGTATCGAGGACATGGTGGTCTGCTCGTCAAGAGGAGCGGAAAACATCACCAGGGCTCCCAAGCAGCTTATAGAGCTTTAATTATGTGAAATAAAATCCTGTGAAAGGAGATAAAACAAACATGAGAAAATTCAGAGACTGGTTTCCCGGAACCTCCTGCTGCTTTGAGGGCAGAGCCGACCTCGAAACCTTTGAGAAATACGCGAAAGCGGGACTTAAATACGTGGAGCTTTCCTTCGGCATGAAGGATTACTACGAGCGCATTGACCTTGTGAACCGCGCAGCCGATTACAGAAGGATCTGTTATCAGACCGGGCTTGACATCCGTTCCATCCATCTTCCCTTCTCCGGTCAGATAGACATCTCAAATCCCGACAGGGAGATGCGCGACTACACAATGGCAAAGGATATGGAGCTTATGACCGCGGCACAGATCGCCGGCGCGAGGATCGCTGTTGTCCATCCTTCCTCCGAGCCCATTGCCGACGACGCAAGAGAAAGCCGCCTTGCCCTGTGCATTGAGAATCTCGGCATTCTCAACGATCACGCGAAAAAGCTGGGTATGCGCCTTGCTGTCGAAAATCTTCCCCGCACCTGTCTGCTCCGCCATTCCGACGAGGTGAAAAAGGTCATCGAAGCCATTCCCGATATAGGCATAACCTTCGACACAAATCACCTGCTCATTCAGGACAACATAGAGTTTATCCGTCAGGTGGGCAGCCATATAATCACCCTCCACGTCTCCGACTACGACTTTATCGACGAGCGTCACCTGTTCCCCTTCAAGGGAAAAAACGACTGGAAGGGCATAATAGACGCGCTGAAAGACGTCGGCTACGACGGCGCGTGGATCTATGAAGTATCCAAGTGCGAGGGTGAAAGCGAGCAGACCATTATGGACAACTATCTCGCCCTTGCCGCTCTCGCGGGAGAATGATCGTTTTCCGTTCAACTCAGAATATTATCGCAAGATATATTATTATTAAATTTTAACTTAACGGAGGAAAATCCCATGCAAGAATTCATTTCCGGCATTCTCAACCAGTTTGGTGTAAAGACCACCGATTTCGGCATCAAATTCGTAGGCGCAATACTGGTGCTTATCATCGGTATCGCCATTGCGAAGGGCATAGCGAAGCTCATTTCCAAGAGCAGCGCGCTCAAGGGCGCGGACCCCAGCCTTGTCAAGTTCGTGGCAAGCTTTGTACGTCTCATCCTTGAAGCTTCCGTGATCATCGGCGCATGTCTCATCATCGGTATCCCCGCATCCTCTTTCATAGCAATCCTCGGTTCCGCAGGTCTTGCTATCGGTCTCGCTCTCCAGGGTTCTCTGACGAACCTTGCCGGCGGTATCGTGATCATGATCTTCAAGCCCTTCAGAGTAGGAGATTTCGTAGATGTATGCGGCGTTTCCGGTACGGTTGAGACAATCAACGTATTCAACACCATCATCAACACACTCGACAACAAGAAGGTCACCGTTCCCAACGGCTCCGCTTCCAACACAGTGGTCGTAAACTACTCCGCAAACGATCTTCGCCGTGTTGACCTCAACTTCTCCGTCGCTTACGGAAGCGACACAGCGCTTGTCAGAAAGGTACTCACCGACACCGCTCTCGCTCACGAGCTTTCTCTTTCCGATCCCGCTCCCGTAGTTCTTATCAGCTCCTTCAACGAAAGCTCCATCTCCTTCGAGCTTCGCGTATGGTGCAAGTCCGGCGATTACTGGCCGGTTCACAACGACCTTATGGAAACCGTAAGCGCGGCGTTCAAGAAGAACGGCGTAAAGGTTCCCTTCAATCAGCTGGACGTACATATTTCCAACAACTGATCACCGCACTGTCATAGGTCTGATCGGCATTGGGGAGACTGCAATTTCGGATTCACGGATTTCGGTCTCCCCGTTTTTGATGATACCAATTATTCAGGAGTAAATCTATGTCAACGATAACAGAAGCCATAAGAATGCAGTCTCCCGACGCGATTCCGGTACAGGTGGGCATCCTTCCCGCGGCATGGATAAAATACGGCGCGGAGCTACAGCGTCTGCTTGACGAATATCCCCAGTTTTTCGGGGGAATGAAGGTCAACTATGAGCATATAATGGACAACGCCAACATCCAGTACAGAAAGGGCTCCTCTACAGACGAATGGGGCTGCGTATGGTCCGGACTGGTCGAAGGTCAGCAGGCCATGGTCACCGGTCATCCCATAAAGGACGAGGAGGATATCTTCTCGCTGCAGATACCCGCGAACCGGGACGGAAGGCTTCCCCACGGCTTCATGTACCTCCGTCTGCTTGACCTCTGCGGC
>JAZQNC010000183.1:0-4412 GCA_045627165.1 Eubacteriales bacterium | reverse complement strand
GATGCTGCCGGTTTTCCCGCAAATGAAGTCACTGAGGCGGCTACAGCTGCACCGCAGGTGACGGAATATGTCACGGAGAGCGAAACATCAGCCGAAAGAGAGCCGGAGACGCAGCCTGTCATCGTATTGTCGGAAATTACGGACGCCGTGTCGGAACAGACCTCCATGCCTTCCCGCTCTGCCGTAACAGTACCGGACAGCGGTTTTACCGTGACGGGTTTTTCGGGAAGCTTTACAGTGGGCGAAATGGCGGCGCTTGAAATAACCGGACAGCCGAATACCGTATATAATCTTACCGTCTACTATTCGTCGGGCAAAAGCAGCGCGAACGGTCTGGGAAATACCACCTCTGACAGCGAAGGCCGCGCGTCCTGGAGCTGGAGGATAGGAGGACGGACGAAGCCCGGCATATACCGTCTTGTAATTTCCTGCGGAGATATATCCGAGGAGCTTCAGTTCAGTGTAAAAGAGAAAAACAATCAGTGAAAATATTCAGAGAAGTATATTCATGAGATACGAGATAGAATTAAACCGACATATCTGCACAGGCATAGTCTGCGATTCGAGACAGGCAGACGCGGACACGGCGTTTGCCGCGCTTGTCGGCGCGAAATCCGACGGGCACGATTATGTCAGAGCTGCTTATGACCGCGGCTGCCGCGTATTCATCCTGCAGCGCAGAGTCGAGCTTCCCGACGACGCGGAGCAGATTATTTATCCCGATACGCGGATCGCGCTTGCCGGACTTTCGGCGCAGCTGTACGGATATCCCGCCCGCCGTCTGAAAATGATAGGCATTACAGGAACAAAGGGAAAGAGCACCACCGCCGCTCTGATACACGAAATGCTCAACAGTGCGGGCTACAAAGCCGCGCTTATCGGTACAACCGGGATATTCATCGGCGAAAATTACACGCCTTCGGTAAATACCACTCCCGAAAGCAACATACTGCACCGGGCGTTTGCCGAGGCTCTCGAAGCGGGATGCACTCACATGGTCATGGAGGTATCGTCACAGGCCTTCAAGCTCAACCGTGTATACGGCATAGGCTTCGATATGGGAATATTTACCAACCTTTCACCCGACCATATCAGCGATATCGAGCATAAGGATTACATGGAATACCGCGCGTGCAAGGCGCAGCTTTTCGAATCCTCGGCTATAAGCATAATCAACGGCGACGACGGAGAAGCCGGATTCATGTCCGCGCATTCGGCCGGGGACGTAGTTACCTTCGGCACGAAGGGCGGCGAAAATCTGACGGCGCACGATATCACCTTAACAAACACGGGAAGCTGTTTTGACATAGGCGGTATGCGCTGTTCGCTTCCGCTTCCCGGAAGATTCAATATATCAAACGCTCTGGCGGCTGTCGCGGTGCTTCGCTGCTGCGGAGCCGGCAAAACGGAGTGCGCTTCTCTGCTCTCAAAGGTTCATCCGGTAAAGGGAAGACTCGAAAGAGTCGGAGAGCCTGCAGACCGTATGTTCGTCATAGACTACGCCCATAACGGAATAAGCCTTTCCCTTACGCTGGAAACCCTCCGTGAATACAAGCCCAGGAGACTCGTCTGCCTGTTCGGTTCCATAGGAGGCCGCGCAGAGCTGAGACGGCGCGAGCTTGCCGAGGCCGCCGCAAAGTACGCCGATCTTTCGATAATAACGACCGACAATCCTGATTTCGAGGACGAAAACAAAATCATCGACGAGATAGCGTCGTTTATGGGAAGCGCGGAGCACATAAAAATAACGGACCGCGGCGAGGCAGTCCGTTATGCGGTGCGAAATTCGCGCCCGGGCGACATTGTTCTTTTCGCGGGAAAGGGACACGAGGATTACCAGATAATCAACGGCGAACACGTGTATTTCTGCGAAAGAGAGATCATCGAGGACGAATTGAAAAAACTGAAGTAAATATCGTCTCTATCATCAGGCAAGTCCGGGTTTACAGGGCCTGCCTTTTTTGTTTCGGTAGTTGTAATACAGCTCCTCGGTGGCGATAGCCATTTTCGTTACCGAAAACTTACAGTCATGAGGATAGATATACCAGGTATCTTCAAGGGTATTCAGATCCACGCAGTCACCGTGCTTGAAGAGATATTCGTATTCAATGTGGCAGGAATAGAGCGTAGGCACAGGCTTTTCCATAGTCAGCACGGCTCCGTCTCCGTCAGTTACCGAAACGTGGAAGCCGTTCATATCGTGAGTCATGGTGCCTTCTCCGATGGTGATATATCCTTTCGCGTTTGGAAGGCTGTCAACCTTTACGGGAAGCGTGCCGGAGCTGTACGTTCCGTTCAGCACCTCTTCCTTCACGCAGGCTCTCTCCCATTCGTACCAGTCGGGAATGTGTCTGTACTCTGTCTCGCCCTCGTCCGCTTCAAGCTCGCCCAACTCGGTCATCGTCCAGCTCTTCGAGCAGGCCTCACATTTCAGAGTAGTTCCGCTGCTGCTCATTGCGAACTCGGTTCCGCAGTGGGGACAGCGGTAGAGTATCTTTTCAAGTCCGACCGCTCTGTCATCGCAGGTTATTCTTACGCCGCGATCCTTCTGCCACTGAAAATCGTCATACTGAAAAGCGTTCACTATGCGCTCGTTTATCTCGTCCACGGTCAGGTCGTTTACCTCATCGGCGCTGAGAAGGAGCTTTACCTCAGCCTCCGAATTCTTCACGCCTCTTTCATGGCGTGTGTTCCAGAACGGATGGTTGATGTGGTTGCCGTGGCAGATCACCGTGACCACAGGCACCTTCAGCATCTTGCAGAATTTTCCGAGGGATTCGGGGAGCGGCGCGGTCGTTCCGCAGAGCGAATATCTCGCTTCCGGATAGATTCCGACTATGCCGTTCTGCTTGATTACGTGCTGCATATGCCTTACCATTACAAGATCGTTGGTGAATTTGCGCTTGCATATACAGCCTATGCCCCGAAGCAGCCATTCCCTGCCGATAAAGCCGTCTATAGCGACCACGTAATTGCTGAAATAAGGAAATGAGGCCGCTGCCGAAACACTCATATCATAAAACGCATTGTGATTGCCGAGAAGAACATAGGGCGGCTTCACGCCCTCCATATTGATTTTTCTGATTTTTGTGCGGTGCAGAAATACGTTGGGAAGCACAATCCCCCATAATATGGGTTTGAGATACCACCTGCATTTAACAGGCTTTTTCGTCATATCAAATCGCTTTATACTGCTGTAATCCATACTATTTCCGCGTTCCTTCTCCGTTAACTATTACGACGGTGATTATTGTATCATATTGTTTACGATATTGCAACACATTTCTTTAACAAATGCGAAAATAATCACGAATAATCGCAAAAAACAACGAAATCTACATCAGTCCCGCAAGGTCTATACACCCCTTTCCGTAGCGTCCGCGCACTTCCTCTATGGCCTTTTCCAGCCTGTCAAGTTTATCGTGGCGTTCAAAATCGCTGAAAAGATCCACCTGACAGGGAATGCTTTCGTCTTCCAGCGAAATACCTCGGACAGTCAGCGCTCTGACCGGAAGGTGCCAGTCGTAGGAGCGCAGAAACAGCGAATATGCCTCTCTGCCTATCTCCTGCCAGCTCTGTGACGGATAGGGAAGGCTGGCCTGATACTGAAAGAAATTCATTTTGTTGTCGCGCACGAACAGCTCTATCCGCCTCGCGCTGAGTCCGTACATACGCAGACGGTGTCCAACGTCCTCAGACAGCTCAAGCAGCATAAGCCTTACCTCGCTGTTTTCGGTAAGGTCGCGCAGACCCGTATTTCCGTGTCCCACGCTTTTGACCTCCGATACCGAATTGCCTCCTGCGACCTCGGAATTTTCCAGACCGTTGGCGCATCCCCAGAGCTGCATCCCGCACTTGCCGAACACCCGTCCGAAAAACTCACGGGGATACCGGGCAATATCACCGATAGTCACTATGCCGTAATCCGCCAGCTTTTTCGAGGTGGCGTGTCCCACTCCCAGCATATCGGACGCGGGAAGTCCCCATACGATCTCTCTGAAACCGTCATAGGGGATAAGCGTCACCGCGTCGGGCTTTTTCATATCCGAGCCCAGCTTGGCAAACACCTTGCAGAAGGAAACTCCCACCGATACGGTAAGCCCTCCCGTTTCACGCTTTACCCTCTGACGTATCTCATTGGCTATCTTCTCTCCGTCTCCGAAAATATGCGGGCTTCCCGTAACGTCGAGCCAGCACTCGTCAATACCGAAGCTCTCCACAGCGTCGGTGTAATCGTAATATATTGCTTTCACCTGCTCGGAATACTTCTCGTAAAGATCGTAGTTCGGATCGAGAATTACCAGTTCCGGGCATTTCTGCTTTGCCTGCCATATCGCCTCTCCCGTGACCACTCCCGCTTTTTTCGCTTCTTGAGTCTTGGCAAGCACGATTCCGTGGCGTTCCTCCGCAAG
>JAZQNC010000182.1:0-2195 GCA_045627165.1 Eubacteriales bacterium | reverse complement strand
GTCCAGAATCACGGTGATATCGGAAGGCAGCAGGATCGTTTTCGATATCTCCCAAAGCTCGCCTCCTGTACGTTCGTTGAAGCGCGGGATCACGACCGTATGGCATCCGCCCGCGGAAACGGCTGCGTCAACGGCATTCTGGATCGACGCCGAGTCCGTATCCCCCATAAAGCGCGCATCGTTCGGCGTAATAAACATGACATGACCGGATATCATTCCATCATCCTCCTGCAAGAGATTCCATTGTACGGTTTCTTTCGTAAACATTCAGATACCCGATATTACTATACCATGATTCGTCCTGTATTTCAATAGGGAATCGACAAAAATCGCTATTTTCGGTTTCCGGCGGCAAATATACCCGGGAAACGGTCTTTTCAGTCGAATCGCCGGGTTTCCGTTTCGGAAGGTTCTGTTGACGCAGGGAATATTCTGTGCTATAATGAGAACGCTTCCGGAGGTCTAAAGAACAGTTGAATGGAATGTGAAGGAATCGATATGATCCGTTTGAGTGAAGTGACTCCCGATAACTGGAGAACCGGACAGAAGGTTCGCAATGAGCAGACAGCGTATGTATCAGACGCGAACGGTATTCTGGCGAGAGCATACGCTTACCGCAATCACCGAAGCCGGGCGTATATGATCTATCGTGATACAACGCCGATCGGGATGGCAATGTATTATGATATCGAAGACGCGTACAATTTCAGTCAGTTTTTCATTGACGCGCGTTATCAGAGACGAGGTTACGGCTATATCGCTGCTGGACTTGTTCTGCGGGAAATGGCAAAAGACGGGAAGTACGATAAGGTCGTCCTCTGTTACGTCGAAGGTGACGAGGCTGCCGAACATTTGTATTTGAAACTTGGTTTCCGCCATACAGGCGATGATGACGGCGGCGAGATCGGGATGGAGAAAATGCTTCGGTAAATTCCGGATCGCGCGACGGGGACAAATTATATTCGGGGATAATCTTTGAGGTGGTCTGTAAATGAAAGCATTAGAAACAGAGCGGCTGATTTTGCGCGGATGGCAAAGGGAAGATTTGGAGGACTTATTCGATATTATGAAAAGTCCTTCGGTAATGAATGGCGGATGGAAGCCGCATTCCGATACCAATATTTCTGTTGAAGTTTTGAATGAATATATCAAAAGTGATGAACGGTGGGCTGTTGAATTAAAAAATACCGGAAAAGTTATTGGTTGTATAGGAGCCTGCCCGGATAATCATCGGGGCAAGTATTCAGCCAAAACGATTAACTATGTTTTGTCTGAAACTTATCGGGAAAACGGTTATGTGACGGAGGCGGTTAATAGAATTGTTGAATATCTGTTTGATGAACTGAAAATAGATTTATTATCCGCTTTCCATTATCCTGATAATGATAAGTCAAAAAAAGTTCTCGAAAATTGCGGTTTTCAGTATGAGACCACGATAGAACAAGGATGCACGAGATATGACGGACAAGTATTCGATGCAGTATGTTATTCAATCTTGAATCCGATTATATCTAAAACAAAGTATACCTGACAAATCCCGGTTTGTCTATCCCAATCCTCAAAATCCCTGATATATCAAGGAAAATCGCGGTTTCAACGCTCCGTTTTCGACTGCTTTCCCTTGTTTTTGCCCTTATCCGGCAAAACAAGGGAAAGCTTTTCTTTTTTACTCGCCGACCACCTTATCCAGCAGTCTTGCGGAGGAGCGTTTTGCTTCCTTTGTCGCGTGTGCGTAGATATTCATCGTGGTACTCACATCCGCATGCCCCAGCAGCTCCTGTACGTCTTTCGGCGGCGCGCCGTTAGAGAGCAGGTTGCTCGTGAATGTGTGTCTGAGTGTGTGAAAATGGAAGTCCTCAAGCCCCGGAACCTTCTCCTGCGCCGTCCTGCACATGATGCTGACCGTGCTTGCGGATTCGTAGGTACCATCGGGACGGAGGCAGACGAAGGAGAGTTCCTTGTAGTCCTCCGGTACTTCTTCCGTCATCCCCAGCGTGTACAGCTCGTAATAGCTTCGACCTTTCTCCTGTACCTCTTTGCAGTAGTTCAGGCTGTAAAGCTCACCGTACTTGAAGCGGTTTAGGTGCTGTTCCTTTTTCGCTTCTTTCAGAATCCCTGCCAGTGTGACGCAGAAGTCCACCGTGCGGATCTTGCTCCGCTTGGTGGGACCGATCTCCGTCTTGTGCCTTGCCCCG
>JAZQNC010000181.1:0-3178 GCA_045627165.1 Eubacteriales bacterium | reverse complement strand
GCCCTTTTTCATGATGGCTTCTATGCGCGCTCTTTCGCCGTTAAGGAGGAGATAGAGCTTGACTTTCGGCTCCGTGCCGGAAGGACGCACCACGATGACGCTGCCTCCCTCAAGGCTGTAGTAAAGTACGTTTTCCTTCTGAGGAATGTGCGTGCGGGGGTCGCAGATGCCGTCCTCGCTGTAATCGGTGATTTTTTCGACTTTAAGTCCGAAGAAGCTTTCGGGTGTGTTGACGCGCAGACCTTCCATGAGCTTTTCGCGGCGGTAATCCGCGTCCGTGCCCTTGAATTCGATATTGACAGTCTGCTCTCCGTAGTAGCCGAATCTGGCGTACAGCTCCTCAAGCACGTCGATGAGGGTCCTGCCCTCCAGCTTGTAGGCACATGCCATTTCGGTTATGAGCATGGCAGCGACCACGCCGTCCTTGTCGCGGGCGTAGGTGCCGGCAAGATAGCCGTAGCTTTCCTCATAGCCCATGACGAATTTCTTTTCGGGACAGTGTTCCTCGTTATAGGCGATTATCGCGCCGATATTCTTGAAGCCGGTGAGACAATCGTACATCTCGCAGCCGTAGCTGTCGGCGATGACGCGGGCAAGCTCGGTGGTGACGAAGGTCTTTACCGCAAAGGTGTTCGCGCAGCTCTCACGGTGAGAAAGGAGATATTCGAGCATGAGCGCGCCCGCCTGATTTCCGGTAAGACGGATATACTCCCCGCCCTGCTTTATCATTGCTCCGATACGGTCGCTGTCGGGGTCGTTGGCTATGATTATGTCGGCGTTGACACGCTTGGCAAGGTCGATAGCGAGGGGATAGGCGGAATCGAATTCGGGATTGGGCTTGGGAGCTGTGGGGAAGCTTCCGTCGGGGATGAGCTGTTCCTCCACGCTGTAAACCTTCTCTATTCCGCAGCGGCGGAGCGTATCGGGAACGAGCTTCCAGCTTGCGCCGTGAAGGGGAGTGTGGACAACGGTCAGGTCAGCCTTTGAGTAGACCTCGCGGTTGAGTCTCTGTTCCATTACCGCGCTGATATAGCCCTCGTCGCATTCCTCGTCGAGAAGCTGTATTCTGCCGTCGGACACCGCCGCGTTGTAGTCTGCAAGCTGAATGCCGCTGAAAATATCGACGTCGTTTATATATTCCGCGACCTCGGCTGCCTGCTCGACTGAGAGCTGAGTGCCGTCGTCCCAGAATACCTTGTAGCCGTTGTATTCCTTGGGGTTGTGGGAAGCGGTGATGGCGATTCCCGCCATTATGCCGAATTTACGGACGCAGTAGGAAGCCACGGGAGTGGGACGGAGCAGCTTGTACAGCTTTACTCCGATTCCGTTTGCGGCGAGCACACAGGCCGAAACCTCGGCGAACAGCCTTGAATTTATTCTGCTGTCGTATACTATCGCCACGGCTTTTTTGGCGGCGCTGATCTTTACGCCCTTTTCGTTTATGTAATCGGCCAGTCCCTGAGTGGTGCGCATTATGACGTAAATATTCATGGCGTTGAGTCCGGCGCGCATGGTGCCGCGCAGACCCGCCGTACCGAATTCAAGGGTCTTGCCGAAACGGTCGAGGATTTCGAGGGGCTTTCCGCTCAGAGCTTCAAGCTCCTTTTTTGTATCCGCGTCTATCAGCGGACTCTTTAACCATCTGTCGTATTCTTCCGCCGCAAGGGCGATCGCGCTGCGTTCCTTCATCTGAAAAACCTTCTTTTCTTTCTTCGTATACGGACATATTGTACCATAACGCGGCGGGATTGTCAATGTTAATTATGGTTTCCCGTTAAATTCTGAATTCTGAATTATCCTGCCGTTTGGATAATGTCCGCCTTACCGCTTTGAGATATTGTAGATATATCCGCTTTTCACGCGGGAGATTCTGGTCACGTTTCCGGTCTCGGTCAGAAGCTTGAGCGTGTACTGCGCCATGCTCACGGTGATCCCCGCCGCCTTCGCAAAGTCTGATGAGTTGAAGCTTTCGGGAAGCCCGTCGGGTATAAAGACGCCGTACCCGTCCGGCGGTATGATATCCACCGTATCTCCGATGGAGAAGGGTACGAGCTCACAGCGGAAATGCCCCTGTCTGCCGTTTTTCTCTTTGTCGTCCAGTCCGCGCAGCGCGTAGCGGTATTCGGTGGCGTCGCAGAAGATCAGCCGGAAGCTCAGTCCTTCACGGTCAAGATATCCCCGCAGGGCATACAGCTCGGGAACGGAGTCGTAAATATTCAGATGTTTCGGGGATTTCCGCTTCGGCGAGATCTCGCCGGTCTCGCGGTCTATCCATACTATCCAGCGGTTCGCCACGATGGGATAAACCACGGTGACCGGACATTCGGGCAGAAAGGCGTCCAGCTTGCGGCGAAGGCGGGAAAACTGCCTCGTCTGTATTTCGATGATGCCGCTGTCGTTTTTGATATCGGCGATAAAGCCGTGAAAGCGTATTTCGTGCTTTGATCTGTCCGGCTCAAAGTAGCCCTTTATCGAGGCGTGAAGCGAATGTTCAGCCAGAGTTCCTATAATGTCTGCCATGATTTTATAAAAATTCCGGCAGGGGTAACTGCCGGAAAGGATATGTTTGAAAAGGTTTGTTAAATGCTTACTTTGCGCTTACCTTGTCGAGAGCCTGCTTGATATCGGCGATGATGTCGTCGGGGTCTTCGATTCCGACGGAGAAGCGGATAAGGTCGGGGCTTACGCCGCAGGCAACGAGCTGCTCGTCGGTGAGCTGACGGTGAGTGGTGCTTGCGGGATGAAGGACGCAGGTGCGGGCGTCGGCAACGTGAGTTACGATTGCGGCGAGACGGAGGCTGTCCATGAACTTGACGGCCGCTTCTCTTCCGCCCTTTACGCCGAAGGAGATAACTCCGCAGGTGCCGTTGGGCATATACTTCTGCGCCAGCTCATAATATTTGTCACCCTTGCGGGAAGGATAGCTTATCCATGCTATGCGGTCGTCGGTTTCGAGGTAATTGCAGACTGCCGTTGCGTTGTCGCAGTGTTTTCTGACGCGGAGGGGCAGGGATTCCAGACCGATATTGATGAGGAAGGAATTGACGGGAGACTGGATGGAGCCGAAATCGCGCATGAGCTGAGCGGTACACTTGGTTATATACGCTCCCTTGCCGAAGGTCTGGGCGTAGGAAATGCCGTGATAGGATTCGTCGGGAGTGGTCAGTCCGGGGAACTT
>JAZQNC010000180.1:0-9989 GCA_045627165.1 Eubacteriales bacterium | reverse complement strand
GTCCGTTCTCGTCGGGTATCTCTTCGGGCTTTTCTTCCTTAGGCTTTTCGTCGTTTTCATCGGGAGCGTTCTCCGGCTTCGGTTCGGGCTTGAGCTTTATTTTCAGCGCGAGGAAACCGTTGCGGCTCTCAAATGCGGCGTTGCCGGCGTTGATATACACTATGCTGACAACATCCGACAGAGCGGTTCTTTTATCTGTATTTTCAGGCATTGTATCATTCCTCTGAAACTGTTTTCATAAAGGTTGTTTGACATAAAACAGGGTGCTTCGGCACAGGCTGTCAGCCCTGCACTCCGATGTTTCTCAGCGCGTCCATCTGGAGCTGATAGAGCTTGTAGTATATGCCCTTCTTCTTTATGAGCTCCATGTGGGTTCCGGCTTCGGGAGCCTTGCCGTTTTCGATAACTATGAGCTTGTCCGCGTCGCGGAGAGTTGACAGACGGTGCGCTATCATGATAGTGGTCCTGCCCACGACGAGACGTTCAAGGGCTGTCTGTATCTGACGCTCGGTCTCGGTGTCCATTGCGGCGGTAGCCTCGTCCATGATAAGGATCTTGGGATTGCGGAGTATGGCGCGGGCAATGGAGACTCTCTGACGTTCGCCGCCCGAAAGGTCCTTATAGCCGAAGCCTATCTGCGTGAGGTAAGCGTCGGGAAGCTTCATGATGAAGTCATGCGCTCCGGCGATCTTCGCGGCCTCGATGACCTCTTCCTTCGTCGCGTCGGGCTTTGCGTAGCGGATATTGTCCATTATCGTTCCGGCGAAAAGATAGGTTTCCTGCGAAACAATGGAAATGGAGTTGCGCAGATCGGCGAAGGATATGTCCTTGACGTTCACGCCGTCAACCCTGATCTCGCCCTCATTGCAGTCGTAAAGGCGTATGAGCAGGTTGACCAGAGTGGATTTTCCGGCTCCGGTGTGTCCGACGATTCCCAGCTTCTCGCCGGGCTGTACGTCGAAGGAAACGTCGTCGATGACCTTGCGGTTCTTGACGTATGAGAAGGAGACGTTCCTGAACTCCACCAGTCCCTTGACCTCGCCGAGAGGAACAGGATGCTCGCTCTCGACCACATCGGGAACAGCGTCCATGACCTCGATAAGTCTCTGCATGGCGTTCATGGAGTCGGCCATCATGTTGATCATGTCTACAAAGAAGAACAGCGGGCTCTGTATCATGCCCATGTAGGCAATGAAGGTGGTGAGAATACCGTAGGTCATCTCGCCGTTTATCACCATCCAGCCGCCTACGCCCCATACCACAATGGAGCTGAGGTAAAGGATGAAGGAAACAAGCGGAAAGGCTGTGCCGCCGAAGAAGGAGGTGTTCTTTTCAGCCTGCGCGAATTCCTCGCTGCGGCTGTTGAAGCGTTCGGTCTCGTTCTTTTCCTTTGCGAAGGCCTTGACGACACGCACGCCCGAAAGCACATCGGAAAGCACCGAGTTCATGGCTCTCTGACGGCCGTAGCGCTTTGCGTGGAGCTTGCCCATTCTCTCAAACAGCCAGCGGATCATCATCGCGGCGAAGGGAACGGTGATCATCGAAAGCAGGGTCAGCAGGGGATTGAAGCGCAGCATTATGATGAATACCGCGATGACCTGCACGATGTTAATAACGAAATAGGGGAAGCAGTCGCAGAAGAACCAGTAAATGGTGCCTGCGTCGTTGTTGACCTGATTCATCAGACCGCCCGTCTGTCTTCCGGTGAAGAAGGAGATGGACAGACGCTCGATCGAGTCGAATATGGTCTTTTTCAAGTCGTAGGAAACCTTTGCGGCAACTCTTGAGCTTACCAGACCGTTGAATATGGAGTTGAGCACACCGAGCAGGCTTGTGCCGACAACAATGATAAGCACCAGAATTATCTGTCCGTAGAATTCGCCCGCCTTGTTGAGCACCTGATCGTAATAGAAACCCGAACTGAAATAGGGAGTTACGATACTCAGCACACTTGACAGGATGAGTATGCCGATCATCGCGGCAATGGACAGCTTGTATTTAAGGAAGAACCGTGCGGTTCGCCTGATGATCTTTCCCTTGTCCATACACTTTGGGCAGATTTTCAGCTCCGGGTCGGCGTAGCGGTTGCCGCATTTCGGACAGAAAAGCTCAAGCTTTTTGTCGTCCTCGTCAAGCGTCGCGTCGTCCTTTTCCATTACTCTGCCGAGATACTTGATGAAGGTGTGCAGGTCTCCCTTGCAGGTGTTTGTGAGCATGGAGAGCAGAACGAAATTGCCGTCCTTATCCTTCGCGGTAAAGCGGCAGGTGGAAATAAGCTCCTCCACCTTGAAATCCTTCATGCCTTCAAGCTCGAAAACGTCGTAGGAAATCATCGAAAAGCTGCTTTCCGCCTTAGGAGCTCTGCCGGTGAGCGCAGGCTTTCCGCTCGTCCTTGCGCGGAGAGTCGGCGAGCCGCAGACACTGTACAGCTTATCCTTCGAGGCAAAGAGCCAGTTTTCGGCGCGGATGCCGTCGCGGTTCATATCCAGCATAACGGCAAGACGTATCACCGAGGTATCCTCGCATATACCTTCAAGCGCCTTCAAAGCTCCGGCGCTTACCTTTGTCAGCTCTGTCAAAACTGTTATTTCCCCCCTTCGGATGGGTTTATACGATACATATATTCTGAAAGTGATTTATAAAATAACTATTCCCGTATATATTAGCACACGGAGCGTTCTCTGTCAATACATTTTCATATTTGAAATTTATCTGCAACAAAAACGCGCCGTCCTACCCGGACCGTATCAGCCCAAACACAGATCAGAAGGGATTTTCTTCGGGTGACAGAGCCTGCGCGATATAATCCATCTGTCCTTTCAGCTGTCTGCTCTCAAAGCTCCCGCAGCAGGGCATTTCAGTCCTTTCACCGTTTTCGGCGTTATCTGCGATGGCTTCGGATTTGCGGGCCACGCTGTCCCGACGGCCCGACGTAATGATCTCATTTTCGGGAATGAGCAGGTATATTATATGCGCGCCCCCCGGCGCGGTCCTGCGTCTGCGGATAAGACCTGCATCCTCAAGCATTTTCAGAAGCTTCTTGATCTTTGTGATGCCGCAGCCCATATCGCGCGCAAGCTGTTCCTGGGCGTATCTTATGTAAATGTCTCCGTTTCCGTCCTTCCAGCCGTTTTTGAGCGAGAGAGCCGTCCTCGACAGCATGAGCGAATACACCACCCTTGCCGAATCGGTAATACCGTACCTCAGCAGAAACTTTGGCAGCTCAAAATATTCCCTCAGCCTGTATTTATCTCTCACCGTGACCATGCCGGTCATTTCTTCTCCGGCTGTATAATAATTCGTATTCTCTTCTTCCTGTATTATGTATGTAAATCCGTCTCCGGTATTCAAATCGCTGTTCCTCCGTCGCTGTTTACTGTACGGATATTATATCCTGTCTCCGACGAAAAAACATCCCCCGCCGCGTCCCCGTACGGCAGACTGATTTGTATTGTTTTATACTGATATTCGCATTTATGAACAAAAACCGAACAAGTTCTTTTCAAAACGCGAAAGAGGCAGATCGCGCCAAAAAAGGGAACATGAAATCACGTTCCCTTTTAAGAGTATGGAAATATCTTAACCTATTTTCGCTTCAAGCTCGTTTCCTATGCGGATACGGGCAGCCTCGAAGGTCTCGGAGCTGTCGGTGTATCTGACCAGCGAAGGAGTGACCTCCTCGATGATAGCGCGAACGTAGTCCTCGCCGAGAGCTTCATAGGCAAGAGTGAGCATTTCGTAATCCTCAATGCCATCGCGGATGGCTTCGAGACGCATTGAACCGCAGGCTCCCTTGACAGCAACGCAGTTGCCGTTGTAGAGAAGCGAGCCGTCGCCGTAGACCTTAGGGCTGAGTTCCTTTACCGTGGCAATGTCGGTCCAGGGATTATCGGTTCCCTGCCAGTAATTCGCGCCCCAGTAGAGGAAGCCGGTCACGTCATAATATCTCTGCTGCCAGAAAAGCAGACGGTGCTGAAGTCCCTTCTGATCGACGAAAAGATTGCAGTAGGGGTCTCCGGGCTCCCAGCAGACGTACCACCACACCTCGTCGCCCAGCTCCTGTCGCTTTGCCATGCGGTCGGAGTACATTCCGTACTTCGATTTCAGCGAGGAATCGCCGTTGTATACCGCGTAGCCGTTATACAGGAAGGTCTTGGGACACCAGAGATTGGTCTTGCCGGTCATGAACTCCACCTGATCGGTATCGTTGTCATACTTTATATCGGTGAAGAAGGGAGTGCAGAGGCGGTAGCCGGGATAGAGACGAGCGAGACGTTCCGCGATGACCGCAAGCTTATTCAGATGATCGACGCTCGTAGGCTCGTCGAGGGGATAGAAATACGCCTTGGCAAACCATTCGGGATTGGAGCTGAGCTTTTCGTAATAAGCGGTGATCTTCGCGTCGTCGTCGGGATAGGGAATCTTGAAGGCGGTAACTCTCGGATCGCTCATATACCTGTCGGCGCGCTCGTCGAGAATGTCGTAGGGCAGATCGTAGGCGCAGACTCTGTATTCAAGAAGCCTGTTGTAGTAAAGCTCGTACAGCTCCGGCACCTCGGAAGGATCGCAGCCCGTGATCTTCTGTATGGAGCTGCCGTAGAGACCGACTGCCGTAGCGCAGCTGCCGGCATCGGGAAGGGTGAAATTCCAGACGTGAACGTTCACGGTGTATATTCCGAGAGCTTCTCCGTCCTTCGCGGCGAGCTTCACGACAGAGGTATAATCTCCGGCCTGAGCCGTCTTTTCGGACTTTACCTTTATGAGGAAAGTCGAAGCCGTATCAGCGGGAAGCGTGATCGAGCTGAGCGGGGGATAAACCGGATCGGGATATCCGCCGGTCATGGATATATCGGCCTCGCGGAGCACTTCGAGAGTGATACCTTCGGCAATATCGGTTTCGTATTCGAGCTTTACTCCGGTGAGCTTTTCATCGGGGCGCACGGTAAACTGGCATCCTTCGGTCTCGTTCTTCGCCATGTAAATCAGACACGAGCATTTCGCGCCCTCGGGCATAAGAGCGTCGGACTTCACCTTGTCGAATCCGTTGGACATCCAGCTGTTTTTCAATGTTCCCATTTCGATAACCTCCGTATCATCGGTAATATCGGAAATATCTTCGTCACTGGCCGCGCCGCCCTCCCTGCCGGCAGAGCACCCGAAAGCGCAGAGTATGCACAGGCAGAGAAGCAGCGCGGTGAATATTCGTTTCATAGGTCAGCGGCAGACTTATTTGCTGGCGTTTTCTTCGTAAGCCTTGAGTACCTTATCCAGACCTCTGAGCGCGCCCTTTTCCGCAGATGCGTACTTGGAAGCGAAAACGTTGGACTTTGTGGATACAACAGAGCGGAAGAGAGTGGACATACTGGTGATATCGGAAGCGAAGAGAGTAACAAGGTCAAAGTTTCTGCCCTGCATAAGGATATCGATCATCTCGATGGACTCGACGTCGCGGGCATACTTGTTCTGGAGAGCCTGCTCGTAGTATGTGGGGAACAGAGTCTTGTAGCTTTCGATGTTGAGAGCCTCGGTAATGAGAGATACCATTTCGGGATTCTTTGTGGTGATGGGCGCGCCGAGAACGCTGTAGTTGTCCATTGCGCCGGTGAGGTACTTTTCCTGATTCTCGTCAAACTTCGGGTAAGGAAGAATGGAGTAATCGTCCTGCATATCTCTGAATGTGCCGTAAGCGTGACCAAGCCAGCTTGTTACAAAGAGGCTTCTGCCCGCCTTGAAGATAGCGGTCTCATTTCCAGCAGAGGCCACGATGCGTGAGCCTTCTCCGCCGTAGTAGAGATCGAGAACCTTATCTACCGCGGTTATTGTCTTTTCGTTGTTGAATACGAGCTGAGGGATTCCCTCGCCGTCCTTTTCGGTGATCGGAATACCGAAAGCGAAGGAGTAGATATCGAGGTTGGTCAGAGCCTCCGCGGAGAAGCCGTAGAAGTCATCGTCGTCAGCCTTGCCGTTGCCGTTGAGGTCGCTGTATACGTTGCGGTTAAGCTCGATGAAGCGGTCGATGGTCCAGCTTCCGCTGCGGATCTCGTCATATATGCCGCCCATGTTGTAGTTTTCGCCCTGAGTGCGGTTATAATATATACCGTAGGTGAGCTTGAGAGTGCTTACGCACATATCTCCGGTAACGGCATAGATAGCGTCGCCGATACGGAAGCAGTCGTTTACACCGCCGATCCACCAGGGCTGGGAAAGGTCGTTGTATTCCATATTAAGCCAGTTGAGATAATAGCCGTCGGTGATGATGGGTCCGGTAAGGAATACCATGCTGTCGCAGAGCTCGTATGCGTCATCCGCAGAGGAGATGGTCTGTCTGAGAACGCCGGGCTGATCGTAGCATCCGCCGCAGCCGATACCGATGATCTTAACGCCGAAGCGTTCCTCGACGGTGCGGTTGCGCTTGAAGAGAGCGTCGTTGAGTATCTCACCGTTTTCCTCGTCGGTGCTGACCTCGGATTCTGCGCCGTTATAATACGCGATGCGGAAATCGGCGTCGCCGTAATTCTCATCGGGAAGATTGTCCTTGAGGTATGCGCGTTTTTCCATGTCGGTAAGACCGGCAAGCTCATCCTCTGTTTCCGCTGCGGTAACTTCGCCTGTGTCGCCTGAGATGTCGTCGGGAGTATCGGCATTTTCCGCACATGATACCATGACCGGCAGCAGCATCAGCGCTGCAAGTAAGATCGCCAGGGTTTTCTTTGCTTTCATTTTGCTTTTCTCCTTATTTATAATAAAATTGAGTGCTGCTTGTAATTTCCGGAATATCCTTCCGCGCGAAAGGGATTCAGGCGGACATACCTGCCCTTTCAACATTCCCCCGTTCAGGTTTCGGGGAAGAATCATCGGTCAAAGCTTATCTGTATACCTGCACAGCTCCTCGTGCGTAAGCTCGGCGGAGGCTATGTCACCCCTGTTGCACAGAAGCCATACGGGAGCTTTCTCAAGCATTTTTTCCTCTATCGCGCAGACCGTCTTCATCTCGTCGGCGCTGAGATCGTTGACCACGAAGCGGCGGTAAAGATATGGGGCGCAGGCTCTGACGCCGAGACGCTGTATCCTGTTTTCATCTGCCTGAGCGAGCATGATGATTCCGCCGAGAGGAGCGCGCAGAAGATTTCCCATTCTCTCCTTGCCCTTCCAGGGGGAGCAGTATACGTTCACCTCTCCGTCTTCGACGGCTATGACAGGCTTGTCGCCGTTGAGAATTTCTATCTCGCCGCCGAAGCGCCGCTTCCACTGAACGTACTGAGTGGTTTTTCCCGTTCCGCTGGGAGCGGTGAATATCCACGCCCTTTCTCTCCAAACAAATGCGCAGCCGTGAAAGATAACCGCGCCGAAGGGGAGTATTCCCTTTGAGGCGGCATAGGCAAGGGCGTTGAATTCGGCGCAGGCGAGGTTCTCGACCTCGGGAGTGTTTTCCATTATGAGCGATATGAGCTTTTCGTCGGACTCCACCGTGACCTCCGGCTCAGCGCCGCCGTCGGCAAGAAATCCCTCGAAAAAGGAGGCTGTCGCTTCATCACGAAGGATGAAGCCGACTGTATGTTCCGCTATATTTGTGTTTAATGTCATGGCAGGGTTTATTTTCCGGTAATTTCACCGATCGTTGTGATAAGGTTCTTTACGTCAACAGGCTTTGACAGATGAGCATCCATTCCGGCGTCGAGAGACTTCTGAATATCCTCATCGAAAGCGTTGGCGGT
This sequence comes from Eubacteriales bacterium, assembly GCA_045627165.1. GTDB lineage: Bacteria > Bacillota > Clostridia > Oscillospirales > CAG-272 > JAZQNC01. The sequence continues at coordinate 2,274 of JAZQNC010000180.1, read as the reverse complement.
CATTGCGATGATGGGAACGTGAATATCCGCCATTTCGGGAAGAGCGCGGATCGCCGCGGTGGTCTGAAAGCCGTCCATTCCGGGCATCTGCACATCCATTAAAATGAGGTCGTAGGGCTTTCCGTTTTTCATGCTGTCGGCAGTCTTTTTCAGCGCGTCCTCGCCGTCAACCGCTTCGACGACATTAACTCCGTACTCGCCGAGAATCTCGCCGGCAATCTCACGGTTCATTTCATTGTCGTCCACAAGGAGAACTCTCATTCCCTCAAGGATATTATCACCGGTCTCGTCGGAGACCTTGCTTTCGGCAGGTTCGGCTCTATCAAAGCTGAAGGCAACTCTGACGGAAGTGCCTTCGCCCAGCTTTGAGGTAATGTCTATGCTGCCGCCCATCATATCCACAAGACGCTTGACGATATACATTCCGAGACCTGTACCCTGAATACCGGAGCTTTTCTTTGTTTCGCTTCTGGTGTACGGGTCAAAAATAATTTTCAGATATTCCTCGCTCATGCCGATACCATTATCGGTAACGGTATAAACGCATCCCGTCCTTTTCGGGTCTCCGGTATCTATCTGCTGAAGCGTTACGCTTATCCTACCGCCTTCGGGGGTATACTTTATGGCGTTGCTCAGCAGATTCATGATGATCTGCTTGAGGTGTCCGCGGTCGGCGTTTATCCATGTATCGGGGTCGTAATTTATGTCGGCGTCAAATTCTATATTTTTTTCGCGGGCAAGCTCACCAACGATCATCGAGACTTCGTTTGCACATGCGATTACATTGAAGGGCGCGGGGTTAAGTGTGACCGAGCCGGACTCGATGCGTCCCATGTCGAGAATATCGTTTATCAGGTCAAGAAGATGCTTATTTGCGATGTCGATCTTGTCGAGATAACCCGAAAGGGCTTCCCTGTCATCTATATGCTCCTTTGCTATGCGCGTATAACCTGAAATCGCGTTCATCGGAGTGCGAATGTCGTGGGACATATTGAAAAGGAAGCTTGATTTTGCCGAGCTTGCGTTTTCGGCAATGTTCTTCGCGCGTACAGCAGCGGCAGCGGCGTCTCCCTTTGCCTTTATGACGCTGTATGTGTGGTATTGCGATATCCAGTTTGTTATTATGCAGACAACTATGATAATGCAGGAAAACGCAATGAACGTCTGAATCGCGGCGACAATTAGGTCGTTGATCAGCATACTGTCGAGGCCTTCTATATCAAAACCGTCTATAAGGTGGGCAAGGTAATTGACATAAACGCCGCACGCCGCAACGATAAGCGCAACGCAGAGCAGTGTCATGCTGCGGTTAAAGCTGCTTTTTATTTCGCGGTTGTAGTCGCTGACACGGTTTACGATCTCGTTGACCTTGGCGTTATGCGGGAGATAATAGGCAAGGACCGACAGCACCCCCGTGATTATGTAAGGAAGAATATTTTCATAGACAATATTCCAACCGCTTTCCTCCAACGTGGAAGCGATCACTCCATGGAAGAAGAAGCTCATCGACAACGAAAGCAGCATCACCAGCAAAAAAGTCAGGGCAGCCGACAGAAAGAATACTCCCGTATATGTGCCTTTCGTAAAATGCTTGTCCTTTGGAGTGCGGCGAAGGAAATAGCGCATGACAAAAGCCGCTATCAGAGCAAAGAGAATCCGGGAACCGAAATTCATCACTATGCTTCCGAGCGGATTCCCGCTCTTTACGGGAGAAAATATTATATCAATGTAGGCTGTGGCTGAAAAATCAGCCTGCCACATATTCGACAGCGAAAAGACAAGCGATAACGAAACCGCCGGAAGAGGTCCGAGCCACATTGCGGCAATCAGCACCGGGATATGGAGCGTTGTTATCGATATAGGGTCAAGGTATATATATCCAAAGCACGAGGAAGCGAGAACGGTCTCGATGCAAAGCAGGACATGTATAAGCTCGGCGAGCTTTTTCCGGGACAGCCTGATTCCGTATACATCCTCGATAAGCTGTACGTTAAATAAATATTGCACGATGCATATCCTCTGTAGTATATTCGCTGCGGATGCGCAGGGCATTACCGCATAGCGTATTCATTGTACCATAATATTTCCAAAGTGTCAATGTTTAACGGCAAAACAAAATGAAAATATCTGTGATAATATACAACGCTCACTGAAGCAAACACACAAAACACAACTCACCGAACACATTTTACAAGGCGCGCGATAAAAAAGCAACAAAAAAAGACACTCCCGAAAGTGTCTCAATTTGTTATCATTCATCTTTACCGAATAAGC
>JAZQNC010000179.1:0-8904 GCA_045627165.1 Eubacteriales bacterium | reverse complement strand
ACACACCTGCGCCACCATTGTCAACCGCATTCCCTCGGTGATCCTTGCGCCGTCAGGTCTTGTTACTATGGAAGGCATGAACGAGATATGCCATCTTGTTTATCCCATGGAATTGTACACTTAACCGGCAATTTATCAAATAATGCTCATAAACAACATCAAATCATGACAGGGAGGATATGTTTATGGAAATGAAATTTTATGAATGTACGGTATGCGGGCAGATTATCGCTATCGTTAAGCCCACAGGTGCGCCGGTTATCTGCTGCGGGAAAGAAATGAGCGAAATCATTCCCGGCACGAAGGATGCGTCGGTCGAAAAGCATGTTCCGGTTTATGACGCGGACGGCTGTACCGTAAAAGTAAGGGTCGGCTCGTCGGAGCATCCCATGACCGATAATCACTATATCGAATGGATAGCTCTGCAGACGGCAAACGGCAATCAGAGAAAATGCTTAAAACCCGGAATGAAGCCCGAAGCCTGCTTCCGTATCTGCGAGGGAGACCGTATTGAAGCAGTCTATGCCTGCTGCAATCTCCATTCTCTCTGGAAAGCCGAATAATGAGGCGTTTTTCCGGAATCGCAAGAGCCGCAGACGGGAGATCATAGCTCCTGTCCGCGGCTTTTTTAACGGATTGAATTTTCTGCTCTGTATGATATGCTTCCCGCGATATTATTCAATACAGTTTTTATTTACATAAACTGCTTGAAACTATCAGGACGCCATGGTATAATTCTTGTCGTACGATCACGGTGATTTTGAGGAGAAGTGTATCATGTCGCTTTACGAAAATATCATAAACAGAAAAGACAAGCTCGCCCTCGTTGGTCTGGGATATGTCGGAATGCCCATAGCCGTTGAATTTGCAAAGCACGTGGACGTTATCGGGTTCGACATAAACAAAGCAAAGGTAGAAGCATACAGAAACGGTTTCGACCCCACACGCGAGGTTGGCGATGAAGCGATCAGAGCTTCAAAGGTCGAATGGACCTCTGACGAAACAAAGCTGAAGGAAGCCAGATTCATTATCGTCGCCGTTCCTACTCCGATCAATGACGATACCACACCCGATCTCACACCGGTGATATCTTCCAGCGAGATAGTCGGACGCAATCTGACCCGCGGAAGCATAGTCGTATTTGAATCCACTGTTTATCCCGGAGTAACCGAAGAAGTATGCCTGCCTATTCTTGAGCGCGAATCCGGACTTAAATGCGGAACCGATTTTAAGATCGGTTATTCACCGGAAAGAATAAACCCCGGAGACAAGGTACACCGTCTGCCCACAATAAAAAAGATCGTTTCGGGTATGGACAGCGAGGCTCTTGAAGAAATCGCGGATATCTACCGGATAGTAGTTGAAGCCGGAGTACACAGAGCCTCCTGCATCAAGGTTGCCGAAGCCGCAAAGGTTATCGAAAATTCACAGCGCGATATAAACATAGCCTTTATGAACGAGCTTTCCATAATATTCAACAGGATGGGTATAGATACCCTCGAAGTCCTTGAAGCCGCCGGCACAAAATGGAATTTTCTGCCGTTCCGCCCCGGACTCGTTGGCGGTCACTGTATCGGAATAGACCCCTATTACCTCACATACCGCGCGGAACAGTTCGGTTATCACAGCCAGATAATTCTCAGCGGCAGAAGGATAAACGACGACATGGGCAAGTATATTGCCGAGCAGACCGTCAAGCAGCTTATCTCCGCCGATAAACCGATACGCACCGCAAGAGTCGGATGTCTCGGTATCACATTCAAGGAAAACTGTCCCGACGCGCGAAACAGTAAGGTCTACGACATTATAAAAGAGCTTAAAGAATACGGTATAACTCCTCTTGTCTGCGACCCCGTTGCCGACGCGCTTGATGTGAAGCGTTTTTACAACGTGGAACTCGTTCCGCTCGAAGAGCTTAAAGACCTTGACTGCCTCATCATTGCCGTGGCACACAGGGAATTTGCCGCTCTGAGCAGCGAGGATATCGGAAAGATGTTCAGAGAAGATGACAATACAAAGAACGTTATTATCGATGTAAAGGGAATAAGGAACAAAAACGAGCTGCAGGCCCTCGGCTATAAATACTGGAGACTGTAATTCCACTGTATCCGCCGTAAATTGCATCATATCGAGCTCTGATAAAAACACAAAAAGCGGAATCTGCCTGCGTTTCCGAGATGGGCGCAAGGCGGATTCCGTTTTTCTGTCGTATTATCACGCCGGACAATACTATATATTCGGATTTTTACTGTGTTCCTTGACTTTGAGATTGTTGAATGCCCTGGCGAGGGTGAGCTGCGTGGCGATATATTCGGAATGAGACTGCTTTTCGCGCATGGCGAGCATCGCTTCCTCGATGCTTCGCTTCTCCTCCGCTTCATCAATGAATTCGGGTGAAACCGCATAGTCGCAGAGCAGTCTCGCGCCGTCCTTATCGACGTTCAGCATACCGCGCGAAACCGCGCACTCAGCCTTTGTTCCGTCGGGAAGCGTATATGTCACACATCCATTGTGAATCGCGGCGGTTATCGGTGTGTGTCCCGCCATTATGCCGAGCATACCGTCGCTTATCGGTATGTTCAATGACAGACATTCTCCGATATAGAAGGCGTTTTCCGGCGTAAGTATTTCAAGATGAAAAGTTCTCATGATAACATCCACGGCTTTCTGAATTTTGAAAGTCTTTTTGTTTTTCAGTCAAAGCACAATCATTTCGGAAGCTTCCCTGCGTTTTCATAAACGTCATCTATTGTGCCCGTATTAAAGAACGCGGCTTCGGGTATATCATCAAGCTCTCCGTCAAGAATGGCGCCGAAGCCCCGGATCGTTTCCGAAAGCGGAACATACACTCCCTTAACTCCTGTATACTTTTCGGCAACGGTGAAGGGCTGTGAAAGAAAACGCTGTATCTTTCGCGCGCGGTAAACGATCTGCTTGTCCGAATCGCTCAGCTCGTTCATGCCGAGTATGGAAATGATGTCCTGCAGCTCGTGGTAGTGCTCAAGCACCTCCTGCACTCTGCGCGCCGTATCGTAGTGTTTCTGACCGACGATCTCGCTCTCCAGCATTCTCGAAGTGGAGTCCAGAGGGTCAACCGCGGGATATATACCGAGCTCGGCAACCTTTCTCGACAGTACCGTCGTAGCGTCAAGGTGAGAGAATATTGCTGCCGGAGCCGGATCGGTGAGGTCGTCCGCCGGAACATATACCGCCTGAACAGATGTTACCGATCCGCTGTGAGTGGAGGCTATCCTCTCCTCAAGCTCGCCGAGTTCATTGGCAAGAGTGGGCTGATATCCCACGGCAGAAGGCATTCTTCCAAGCAGAGTGGATATCTCGTTGCCCGCCTGAATATAGCGGTAAATATTATCTATAAAGAGAAGCACGTCGCGGTGTGAAACGTCGCGGAAATGCTCCGCCATGCTCAGGCCGGTAAGCGCGACTCTCATACGCACTCCGGGAGCCTCGTTCATCTGACCGAACACCAGCGCAGTCTTGTCGATAACGCCGCTTTCACGCATTTCCGACCAGAGGTCGCAGCCCTCTCTGCTTCTTTCGCCCACGCCTGTGAATATGGAATATCCGCCGTGTTCGGAAGCGATATTGTGTATAAGCTCCTGTATAAGCACCGTTTTGCCGACTCCCGCTCCGCCAAACAGACCTATCTTTCCGCCCTTGGCATAGGGAGCCAGCAGGTCGATGACCTTGATACCGGTTTCGAGAATCTCGTCGGTATTGCTTCTCTCGGTATAACGGGGAGCAGGTTTATATATGCTCTCCCGTTCCGCGTCTTCGGGAATCTCCGCTCCGCCGTCAATGGGATTTCCCAGAGCGTCGAACATCCTGCCAAGTATCTGTTCTCCCACAGGTACCGAAATGGGAGCTCCCGAAGGGATCACCTGCATATCGCGGCATATCCCCTCGCTCGGGCTGAGCATTATACAGCGTATCAGATTCTTTCCAATATGCTGCGCCACTTCAATGGCGCGGGTCTCTTTTCCCACCTTAATGGTGAGCTTTTCCCTTATTTTCGGCAGCGGCGCGTTTTCGGAAAACTCCACGTCCACGACGGGACCGTTCACTCCGACAACAGCCCCACAGTTCTTTATTTCATTATCGGCTGTTTTTACTGTCATATTCTCATTTGCCTTATCGCTGAAATCTGCTTTTTCATCCTTTTGCCTGAGGGCATTCGCACCCGAGGTTATTTCCGTGATTTCCATGGTTATCCCGGCCTGACGCATGGAGTTGTATTCCTTGCGGAGCTTTGAGATCATCTCGTCGGCGTTTGCGCCCGCGGTCTGCATGGCGTTCATTCTCGCTTCCTGCTCGCTGCAGTAGCTTTCGACAAGCGCGCTGTATATGAAACCGGACAGATACACGGGAACTATCTCATTCAGTACACTGTCTGGATCAGGATAATATTCCCTGTCTGCAAAGCCGCTCTTTTCCCCGCTTTTCTCGAAATCGCTGATATTGAGCGGCAGCAGACACTGACGCATACATCTGTTTTCGGAATGGTCGGTATATATTATGTTTATCTGATCGAGCCTGTCGTTGTCATAATATTCCAGAAGCTCGGCGCAGATCTTCTGTGCCGTTCTCACCGTAGGAAAGGAAGCAGGATAACTAAAATTCTCCGCCATCGGAGCGCCTGTTCCCGCAAAATACTCCCTGCCGTATTCACCTACGACAAAGAGTCTGAGGTCTCCGCGTTTTTTCAGCTCCGCTTCGCACATTTCGATCACGTCACGGTTATAGTTTCCCGCCAGTCCCTTATCCGAGGTAATGACAAGAACCGCGCAGCCTATGATGCCGTCAATATCGTTATTCTTAAAGTAACGGTTATTTTCCGCGTCGATATCCGAAAGTATTCCGTTTATTTCGCGTTTGAGCGATCTGAAATACGGCATGGTCTGTACAAGTCCGGCCCTTGCCCTGTTCATCTTAACCGAAGAAGTCATGAACATGGCGTCGGTAACCTTTTTTGTCTCGCCGATGCTGTCCATGCGGAGCTTTATTTCTGATAATCCGGGCATAACACACCGCTTTCGAAATATTTTTCCGCGTCGGAAATTATCTTGTCTCTGAGCTCGTCCGAATATATTCTGCTGTGCTGTATTTTCAGCGCGGTTATATTGTCTGCCGCCGAGAACCAGTTGAGAAAGTCGTCCTTTATCCGTTCTATCTCATTCAGAGGTATACCGGTAAAGTATCCCTCCTGTGCCGCGGTGAGCAGGACGACCTGTTTCCACAGATCGAGAGGTGAATTTTTCGGCTGTTTCAGAAGCTGCATCAGAGCCGCGCCGTCAGCAAGCTGTTTCTGAGCCGATGCGTCAAGATCACTGCCGAACCGCGCAAAAACCTGCATTTCCCTGTACTGCGCGAGACTCAGACGAAGATTTTTCACCGATTTCTTCATGATGTCGGTCTGAGCGCTTCCTCCTACACGGGACACCGACAAACCGACGTTTACCGCGGGACGCTGACCAGACCAGAACAATCCGTTGTCGAGGAAAAGCTGACCGTCCGTTATTGAGATTATATTTGTCGGTATATACGCAGACACGTCTCCCGACTGTGTTTCCACAATTGGCAGAGCGGTCATACTTCCGCCGCCAAGCTCATCGGAGAGCTGCGCTGAACGCTCAAGCAGTCTGGAATGGAGATAGAATACGTCTCCGGGATAGGCTTCACGTCCGGGAGCTCTTTCGAGAAGAAGGCTTATCGTTCTGTACGCCACGGCGTGCTTCGACAGATCGTCGTATATGATGAGTACGTCTCTGCCGCGGTACATGAAGTATTCGGCTACCGCGCATCCCGCATAGGGCGCGATATACTGCATGGAAGCCGAATCATCGGCATGAGATGAGACAACTACCGTGTATTCCATGGCTCCCGCCTTCTGCAGGGTATTCACCACTCTCGCAACCGAGCTTGCCTTCTGGCTGATCGCCACATAAACACAGATAACGTTTTTATCTTTCTGATTTATGATGGTATCTGTGGCAATGGTGGTCTTGCCGGTCTGACGGTCGCCGACGATAAGCTCCCTCTGTCCGCGTCCGATAGGAAACATCGAATCTATGGTAAGAATACCGGTCTCCATCGGACGGCACACCGACTTTCTTTCCATAATGCCGGGCGCAGGACGCTCTATGGGGAAGTATTCCTTCGCCTCAACCTCTTCTCCGCCGTCGATGACCTTGCCGAGAGGATTTATTATTCTTCCGAGTATTTTGTTGCTTATGGGTATTCCGGCGGTACGTCTGGTCCTCACCACACGCGAACCCTGAGTAATATCCGTCTCTTCACCGAAAAGAACGATTCCGGTAGTTCCGTCGCGGCGCAAATCCTGCACCATGCCCTTTATGCCGCATTCAAACAGAACTATTTCACCGTAGCTGACCTCACGGAGTCCGCTGATAACGGCAACTCCGTCGCCCACGGTCAGTACCTCGCCGACCTGCTGATAACCTTCGGTAAGGCTGAAACCCGTGATGTCGTCACGGATAAGCGAAATAATATCGTCAAAACCGGACCGTTTCTGCAGCGCCTGTATGGACTTGCGAAGCTGGCGTATACGTCCGAGAGTACTCCAGTCGTAGTTATCGTCTCCGACAAATATGTTGAAGCCGTCTTCCGCGCTCGGATCGTTATGGATTACGAACTCCACATCCTGCGCGTCGTAGCGTTCGAGCATGAACTCCTTCAGCTGACGCTTCTGCTCATCATTCGGCGGTACAAGACAGCGAATCTCAACCTTCAGTATATTCTGTGATTTCATAGTCGGTTTCACTTGTTCTGCAATGTTTTGATAAAGGCATCATAGAGCTTTTCGGCACGTTCGGGTGAAGCGGTATCGCAGAGCAGCTTCTGTGTGGCTCCGATAACGAGCTCGCCTATCTCGGTCTGAGCCGAGTCGAGAATATGCTCTTTTCTTTCCTCCGCCTCTTTTTCCGCCGCCGCAATTATACGCGCCGCCTCCTCGTTTGCGGCGTCTATGGCCGCGGCCGCGATCTTCGCAGCTTCCTTTTCGGCGTTTACACGTATTTCGTTTGCTTCCTTCTCAGCCTCACGAAGCTTTCTTTCGTATTCTTCTCTCAGAGCCTCATTCTGCTTCGCCGTCTCCTCGTTCCTCGAGACCGCTTCGGCAATCCTGTTTCTTCTTTCGGACAGAAACTTCGACACGGGTTTGTATACCAGCAAAGTCAGCGCGCCAGCAAGAATCACGAAATTCAGCATGTGCAGAAGAATCTGCACAAGGTTAATATTCAACGGCATAGCTGTTTTCCTCTGTCATGTCACAGAACGAATATAACGAGAATAGCGACGATAAGAGCGTAGATGATAGCCGTCTCAATAAACACAAGTCCGAGCATCATGGCCGAGTTTATTTTTCCGGCGATTTCCGGCTGACGCGCCATACCCTCGACACTCTTTGAAATGGCGATCGCCATACCGACAGCGCCTGCGGCTGCAACTATGCCCACAACTATCGCGGCGGCAACGGCCTTAGTTCCGGTGGTATTGTCGGTGTTTTTCTCTTCGGTTTCCGTTGCCTCAGACTGAGACGCCGCTTCGGGTTCCGCGTCCGCAGCGCAGACAGATATGCACAGCACAGTCGTGAGAATCACGCAGAGAAGAATCGCGGTTATTTTTCTGATCGTGGAAGTCATTGTATTTTACCTCGTTATCACTTATTTGTTTTATTATTTGTCGTTTCTGATTTTTTCCGTCTTTGCGGGTCTCGGCTCTGCGGCCTCACCGTAGAACACCGATACAAGGGTGGCAAGGACATAGGTCTGGATTACACCGTGCAGAAGCGTGAACAGCACACCGACTATTACCGGAAGCACAAAGCTCGTCATTGTGTAATAATATACAAGCTCGGTCACCAGCAGTCCGCTGAGAAGCGCGCCGAACAGACGGAAGCTCATCGATATCGGCAGCGAAAAATCCTTGAGCACTCCGAGCGCACCCCTGAAACCGCCCGCAATTATTCCGCATCCCAATATCACCATGTAGGAAAGGAATCCCATCGCAATCGCTCCGTTAATGTCGGCAAGCGGAGCGGGAAGCGCAGCAGATCTTCCCTCAGTGGTTATCGCCTGAAATCCGAACAGCTCGAACAGCGTGCTGAAAAAGATAAACACTCCTGCGCTGAAAATATAGCCTCCGACAAATCCCGTCCTGTGCGGACTGTTCGCCCGCGCCATTCCCTCGAAGAATTCAACGGGAAGCTCCAGCAGATTCTGCAGCTTTCCCGGCACCTCTCTGAATTTCGGTACCGCGAACAGCCGTATGATAACCGCCGCGATTATCAGCACCGCTGACACGACCATTGCCGAAATAACGGCAGGATTCACTTCAAGCCCGAAAAGAGATATGTGATTTACGTCGTGAAGCACTCCGTCCTTCATGAGTTCCTGTATACTCTCGGCGTTTTCTTCGGGCAGTCCCGTAATGATTATCGCCAATATGAGCATTATTATCAACAGGACCCATACCGTAAGAAATACAGCCTTTTGCTTTTTTGTCAAATCATCACTTCCCGAAATCATTTATTCATACCCAAAAACGAAACATCTGTCGGTTATTATTCTATCACACCGCAGCACGAAAAACAACCTTTCTTTTTTAACATAATTAAAATCCGATAATGTTTTTGTGATACACATTTTTTACGTCTTATAATGCCGTTTTTTATCAGTAATGCATCTGACCGCTCCGGCGGAAATGTGCGGTGCGCCGCCGACCGCGGAAACGAAAAAACAAGAAAAGCTTTCCCTTGTTTTGCCGTATAAGGAAAAAACAAGAGAAAGCAGCAAACCTTTTCAAGTGAAATATCGGCTGCCGCCGATGTAAAATAATTTGCTTTGCAAATTGTGAAATATACTCGCC
>JAZQNC010000178.1:0-4858 GCA_045627165.1 Eubacteriales bacterium | reverse complement strand
GGTGTGGGATATCCGGAAATCCGCGACAGAATACTGTCCGCTCACGGAAACGCCAACTTTACCGATGCTCCCCAGAACATCGCCTTTTCCATCGTAGGTCTGCTATACGGAAGCGATTTCGAGGACGGTATGCTTAAAACTGTCAATCTCGGCTATGATACCGACTGTACTGTAGCTACGCTCGGTTCGCTTTACGGCCTGCTTTACGGTACTTCCTTCATCCCCGAAAAATGGTCTCAGCCGATCGGAACGAAGATCGTTGTCAGCGACGCCGTCATCGGATGCGACGCTCCCGCTGATATAAATGAGCTCACCGACCGTTCGATCGCTCTGATCGAGAGCTTCAGGCCCTTTGACAAAAGCCGTTACGTAATAAGCGCTGACGAGGCTCTTGACGTTGAACGTCAGAGATATATCGTATCCGGTACAGACCCGGAAAAGAACCTCGTGGTTACTCTACGCTATGAAGACGGTGCTTCGGTAAAGCCCAACAGTTCAAAGGAAATCACCTTCGAGCTCAAGAACAACAGCAAGGGCAGGATGACGCTGACTCCCCTGTTCCCCGCGCCCAGAGAAGCCTACTGCTTCGATGACGCAGATAACCTTGTTGTTCTTGAAAGCGGTCAGAGCCGCAGTATAACTCTTACGATGAAATTCGGAGCAAGAGTACCCGCTGTCCTGCAGCCCGTTCTCATTCTCAACAGACTTCACGATAATCAGTACTGGTGCCAGTACAAGATTCCCTTCACAATAGTAAGAGCACGCAAGTGGAATATTGACGGCAGCGACGTATACTTTGAAGGCACTCGCGTTGATTTCACCGATAAGCATGAAGACGGTGTATATACCGCGGAATGTACCGTAAATATCCCGACCGAGCGCAAAACAAAGCTTATGGCGGCTTCGGTATCGCCGATAAAGCTCGAGCTTGACGGCAATGTTGTTATAAACGACGAAAGCAGACGGGACTTCATGCCCGCATATCACCGCTGCCCCGGTTCCCAGTGCTATACATCGGTCATCTCTGCCGGTCAGCACAGAATAAAGGTTACTGTCACCGATAAAGAGCAGCTTCCCGGATTTATCTTCAATATGCTTGCTCCTTCGGATGTAAGCGAACCCGGCAATCACTACTCCTATATCGACTGTACTGTTATGCTTTGATCGAAAAACGGGAGTGACGGAATGAAAATATATCAGATCGTACCCGAGCCGCTGAGCCTTATGATGTGTTATATCATCCTTACCGATAACGGAAAGGTAATAGTAATAGACGGAGGCATCGACGGTCATGGCAAACATAACCCGGTATATCTTCCCAGCGCCATAAGAGCCGTGCTTGGTCTCGGTCAGGAGGATTATTTCAGGGTTGACGCATGGTTTCTTTCGCACATTCACTGCGACCATTTCTACGAGCTTGCTAAGATGCTGTGCGAATACAACGCCGATTCAAATTACCGCATAGAGAATTTCTATTTCAGTTTTCCGCCTCAGCAGAACGGCTGGGAAAGCAGAGGCGGCGAAGGCGACTACAACATTGAAGAGTTCGAGCAGCTGAAAAAGGGCTTTGATAACTACGCTGACATAACAGGCAGCTCTTCTTTCACATACGACAGGCTGAACGGAGCGGTCATCAATCCCGAAAACATCGGAAAAGGGCTTACTATCGAGGTGGACGGCTGCTGCTTCGACATTCTGCAGACCTGGGATTCTTCCGACCTTATCGTCAACAGCACGTCAACGGTAATCAGGCTTCGTTATAAGGAGCACAGTGTGCTCTTCCTGGGAGACGCATACATTGATACGGGAGACAGACTTCTGAAAACATACCCCGCGGAAAGTCTCAGATCGGAATATGTTCAGCTTGCGCATCATGGTCAGCACGGCGTATCGGAGCAGTTCTATCATGCGATAGATACCGATAATTCTGTTCGTCTGTGGCCCTCTCCCAACTGGGTCTGGGGTGTTTACAGACACGGAGCCATCGTGTGTGACGAGACGCGCTCGTGGTTCGGTCTCCCCGAAAAGCCCGATGATTACTTCGCAGCCGGCTGTGACAAAACAGGAAATGATATAGTATCCGGCTGCTATTCGGCATATCCCGAAAATCCGACGCTTGTTTCTTCGTGGACAGAGGATGTTTTGTCCGCGCAGCTCGCAGCCGAGCTTTAATCAGTATTCTTCTTAAAAGTATTGTGCCGCAGAGTTGACAGCAGCTCTGCGGCTTGATTTTAATTATGAATTGATTTTTAATATGCGCGGAAAGCATTATTATAAAAGTTATTGCTTTTTCATCGGTCTACTTGACATAGTGTACATCAGACTTTCAGAATCGGACAGGCATTTTTTCGTTCACCAAAAAAACGATCCGCGTTTCCGCAAATCGTTTTTAAGATCAGTAATTACTTCATATTAGGTGAAAACACAGTAAAGAAAGCGAATGCCGCAGTCCATATGCACAATATTATACCGCTTACGATATACGGCAGGGACGAATCAGAACCCGCGAGTATGAATAACAGGGCGCACACAGCGGCGAATATCATGGTCACAACCGTGAATATCATCCCTCTTTTTGCATGATGCCGTCCGAAAGATGATTCCCGCGCCATTACCATGACTATGATAAAGCAGAACGGAATATAAGCTATGTAACCCAGTCTGCGGTTGCGCCTGAAATCGGGTTCGGACGCGTTCCTGTGTCTGAGATTCCGTATGCGCTGACTGCACTCGTCGCAGACATTTTCCCCGCTGACATTCTCACATGGTTTTCCGCAATATCTGCAGCCGGCGGATAATGAAGTACTCATATTACCTGACAGATCAGAGAGCCGCCACGTTCTTGCAGGCTATCAGCCTGGAACCAGCAATATCTTCGGCGATCACATCGCCTACCGATATCGGGGCTTTGACTCTGATTTTTTTTATTTCATTCATGGCCGCAAAGAGCATTCCCTTCGGTATGGGCTGAGCGGTCCTTACGGGAAGAAAGGCGTCGGTTCCGCCGTCGATTCTGACCGACGAGGTCAGTGTGCGCACCGGATTGGTGAACTCCGAAATCGCGTATTTTTTCCCTCTTGCGCAGGTATTTCCTTCGACCGAAAGCACATTGCCGCCATCATCCGTTTCGACTGTCATACGGCAGCCTACAGGACATACTATACAGGTCATTTCTTTTTTCATGACATTCATCCCTTTTCGCATACTCTCACGGTAAGGTTTTCCGCACCTCTGAGCGCAGAAATCAGCTTATCGTCAAGCTCGATATTCTCCATCTCTCCGGGAGTAACGATACGCTTCGGTATCGACTTTACTTCCTTTCCGTCTACCTCGACAGAAAGCCGGACGTTGCGGTAAATATTGCCTACTCTGAAAAAGAGCTTCGTTCCCTCAAGCTCATCGCCTGCGAGCTTCTGCGGAACTATGTAACGAACTCCGTCTGTTCCCTTTGTACGAACAAGGCTGTCACCCACAGGCTTGCGCAGATCGAGAGCGTATTTTGCAGCCGCCGCACCGGCGCGGTAAGCCTCAAGCGTAACATAATCAACAAGATCGTGTACCTGAAGCACGTTTCCGCACGCGAATATTCCGGGAGCCGAGGTTTCCATAAACTGATTTACCACCGCTCCGCTCGTAACCGGATCAAGCTCGATCCCCGCGCCCTTTGTCAGCTCGTTTTCGGGAATGAGTCCTACGGAAAGAAGCAGGGTGTCACATTCGACGTATTCTTCGGTTCCGGGTATCGGAACGCGGTTCCCGTCAACCTCCGATATCACCACTCCCTCCACTCTTTCACGTCCGCGGATCTCGGTAACGGTATGCGAGAGGTAAAGCGGTATGTCGAAATCGTTAAGGCACTGAGCGATATTTCTCGCAAGTCCTCCGCTGTAGGGCATGACCTCGCATACTCTCAGCACCTGAGCTCCCTCAAGCGTAAGACGGCGCGCCATTATAAGTCCTATGTCGCCCGAACCGAGGATAACTATCTTTTTTCCGGGCATCCAGCCCTCGATATTCACATAACGCTGCGCCGTACCTGCCGAAAAGATACCTGCCGGTCTTGTTCCCGCAATGTTAAGCGCGCCTCTCGTTCTCTCGCGGCAGCCCATTGCCAGCACCACAGCGCCGGCCTGCACACGCTGAAATCCGAGCGTGGGAGATACGAAAGTCACTACCCGGTCTTCGGTAAGCGAAAGCACCATGGAATCGGTAACATATCCGATCCCAGCGTCCCTGACCTGCTGTATGAAACGTCCCGCGTATTCGGGGCCGCTCAGTTCCTCACCGAAAAGATGAAGTCCGAAGCCCGCGTGTATGCACTGGTTCAGAATTCCGCCCAGCTCACGGTCACGTTCGATTATAAGTATGTCATCGGGAGCAAGTCCGTTCCTGTTAGCCTCGAGAGCGGCCGCCAGACCGGCCGGACCTCCGCCTATTACTATCAGTTTTTTAGTTTCCATAAGTTAATCTCTCCCGATCATACTCATCTCTTGCCGACGAGAATATAGGATTCTCCGCCGTTTTTGGTGATCCTGTCCATGGGAATTCCGGTCTCGCGTGAAATCAGCGCAGCGACTCTCGGTGAACAGAAACCGCCCTGACAGCGTCCCATTCCGCCTCTTGTACGCCGCTTTATTCCGTCAAGCGAGCGCGCGCCCAAAGGACGGCGTATCGCGTCGATCATTTCACCTTCGGTAATACCCTCACAGCGGCAGATTATTCTTCCGTAAGCAGGATCGCGGGCGACAAGCTCACGCTTTCCTTCGTCAGAAAGCTCCGAGAAAACTTTATGCACGGGACGCGCATCTGTAAAGTCTTCCTTTCCGATGAGCTCAAGACCCATTTCATTAAGAAGCTG
>JAZQNC010000177.1:0-7013 GCA_045627165.1 Eubacteriales bacterium | reverse complement strand
CCCTGCATACTGCCGGAAACAACAGCGCCGCGCTTCTTTCTCGATGCAAGCAGAGGATAGAACTCTCCTGTTAGATTCTCCATGTCCCACATCTGCCCGTCCGCTATTTTCAGTTTGTGGTTGTATCCCTCAAATACATCGGTCATGTCTCTGTAAGTGCGGGATGGTGTCACCTGAGGATGAAACATATTCTCACCACCTGAATCTGCCGTTGCTTATCGGCATATGGGTCTTGTTGTACCAGTTTCGGAAAGTCAAAAGAGCGTTGTTGTACATGACGGCGCTCTGATTGTATTTCTCAAATTCCGCATTCGCCCGGTCTATCTGCATCATGAGGAACGAGGTGTAAAAGTCCTCAGCATACGGTTCCGGTACGATCAGCACATCCGTTGTGTCCGATGCGGAGAACCCGTCGAATCTCGTTATCTCCGGGTGATGATGCGTCTTAATGATTTCTATGAATATCTGCCCGTCCACAGCGCTGAGCCAGTCTACTTTTTGCGCGGTCGTGTACTGGTTCGGTCTGAGGGCATCTATTTTCGTTATAGCCTCTCCTACAGTCATTGTGTCCCCCTAAAAGAAAAGGCGCTCACGGATGAGCGCCCCTGATTGTCAAAGGTTCTGTGCGCGTTCTGCGAGTTTGCTGCGCCTGCGCTCAAGCGCTTCCTTTGCTCGTTCTGCGCGTTTTATCTCTTCCGCAACATAGTCAGGTACATAAGAGGTCTTGCCTCGCGGAAGTGTGAAGCTCCTCGTACCGCCGTTCTCTGCTGAAACGGATACATAGAATACCGGGTCTTCCCCGGCTCCCGATTTGGGAATGAATACAGGCACTTTATCTTTTGATTTTGCCATAAAATCTCCTTTTAAGATTGCGGGGGAGTGTTTCTCCCCCGCTTTTAACATTAGTTGTCGTATACGTTGCTCTCGTCGGTTGCGGAGTAAGCAGAGGTGGACATGACGCGGAGCATTCTCTCAGGATAGAGGATGGTCGCACCGTTGGTCTCAAACTTGTAACCGACAGTGCTGAACTGGTTGAGCGGGCCGCCGATCTCAGACTTATCGTGTACAATCATCTCAGCCGCGCCGCCGTCGGGGTCGATGATACCGAAAGCGTCCTTGCCGAAGAAGAAGGTCGCGTAAGCTGCGTTCTGGTCACTGCCCTTTACTTCCTTCGCGCCCTCGCCCGGCTGCAGGAAGTCGCCGCTTGCGAGTCCGGTAGTGGGAGCTGCGGCGAAGTATACATACTTGGAAGAAGCGTCAACGCCTACAATCACGACGGTACCGTTGAGGACGGCACTCGCTTCGGTAGTGGCGTTGGTGGCGTCGATGCAGTTTACGACTCTGCCGACGATGTCGCCGGTAACTGTTTCGGAAACGGTGACATACACAGCGGAGGTCTCGCCGCCGTCGTTGGTGTCGGTGAGCGCAGTGCCGGGAGTGCCGTTGGTGGCATAGGCAGTAACGCTCAGGAAACGGGAAGCAGCGCACAGGTCTGCGCCGACAAGTACGGGAGCGAAGGTGTTCTCGACGAAACGAACGCCGTGCAGCTCGCCGATCTCGCCGTTGAAGATCTGCTCCGGTGCGGCGTACTTATGTGCGTCAATCCAAGCGGGGTCGCTGCGGAGGTCGTAAGCGACGGACGGATGGATGACGGCGTAATACTTGCCGTTGATCATCGGGACGCGGTCTTTCTTCAGCTTGGTCATAGCCTTGTTGACAACGTCACCGGTCAGACGGGAAACAGCGGTGCCGGGTACGTTTCTCATTCCCCACTGCGTGGTAGGCGTGGAAACATAAGAGCCGTCATCGTCATCGATGTTGTCGGCATACAGCACGTTGGTTCCGGTCAGCAGAGTGTCACGGATGAGGGCTTCCTGCGTCTCGGCAAGAGATGCGCCCATTTCCTCGGTAGCGCCGAGAATGACGTCATCGTATGCGTGAAGCTCAAGCTGGTCGGTGATGGAAGCGTAAGTACCGAACTGGTCGATGGAGCCGGTGATGGTGGTCATGCCGAGTCTCTGACCCTGCGGGATAACGCCTTCCTGAAGCTTGTCCGCTCTCTCAAAGCTGTTCCACTTTCTCCACTCCACGGTCTTGCCGCGGCCTGCAGGAAGCGGCTGCTTCTTTGCAAACTGTGCGTAATAAGTTTCAACACGGGCGTTTTCCAGAAGCTCGGTGTCGTAGAAGGTCTTGAGTTCCGGGGCAAGGGTGTTGTTGCCCGCAAATGATTCGGTAGCGCCGGTGTATGCGTTAACATAGTTACCGGTAGCGTTTACAAGAGTACCCGCGTCAGCGAGGTACTGCAGGAAAAATTTAATAAACATTCTGTTCTCCTCTCATATTGGCGAGAGGAACTTACCTTGTGGGATAAATCTTCTGTCCTCTCGCGGCTGCCGCATATATCTGCTGCTTCAGCGCAGCGCGATACTGCGGGTCTTTGTAGTTAACTGTGCTTACACTTGCGGCTTGAGGCGTGCTTCCGTTTTCAGCGGGGCGCTGCTGCCCTGCCTGAATGCTTCTTGCCGCGTTTTCTGCTGCCGTCTTTGCCGCCTGTTCCTTGATGGCCTTCTCACGTTCCGCATGATGTATCGCATGGTATGCGTCCTCCACGCTCATTCCGTAATTCATGACCATGGCTGTAAACTTCGGATTCTGAAGCTCAACGCCGAAATCAAAATCGGGTATCACTTGTTTGAGCGCTTCGCCCTGCTGACGAGCTTCCATAAACCGCTGTCTGCGGTTCTGCTCGATGAGATCTCTGTCTGCTCTTGCTTTTGCTGCCTCTTTCTTGATTTCCTCGACGCTCTTGCCCTCGGCAACAGACCTGTCCTCATAATAGGTGTTGTCATCGATGACCTTTTGTACAAGTCCGTCTATGTCCAGCTTCGACATATCCGATGTATCCATCCCGTAATATCCGCCCAATACTTCCATGAGCGGAGCAAGCTTATTAAAGTTTTCCTGTGCGCTCTTGGAAGCTTTAAGCCTTTTGTTTACGGTGTCCTGCATACTCTTGTTGTACTCAGGGTCAGCCATGATCTCATCCCATGTGAGGCGCTTGGGAGGGTCGGGTTCTTCAGCTTTTTCTTCCACTTTGGCAGACTCTTCCTGCGCGGCAGGCGTTTCCTCTTCCGCTTTTTTCTCCGTCTGCTTGTACCCGGCAGACTTTGCGTCAAGCTGTTTCTTCCGTTTAGCTAATCGTTCCTGCGGCACTCCCATCTCCGCAAGCTTCGATGACAGGTCGGCGGCACCCGTCGCAGTTTCGCCCGTTGCGGCCTCTCCTCCCTCGCCGCCGTCGCCGTCCGCGAGATACTGGAGATACCATCTGATGTTAAATAGCATAAGTATCCTTTCTGTGAGTATGGCTCACGACTCCTTATATATAGATAATAATAAAGGAGGCAGGGTCATTTCTAACCCTGCCCCCCTTATTCAGTCGGAGTATGCCCACTCATTCAGTTTTTTGTCCAAGGTCTTAGCGTCGTACAGCCCCGTGGCAAGGATAAGCTCTCTTATCCGTTTCCTCTCCGCCTCATCAGCGGCCTTGTATGTCTCTTTCCAGTACGATGTTACAGCGCTTTTTATCTTGCTGTCATCGTAGCTGTACCGAGTCCGCATGAACTCCACGGCGTTCTTTACCTCGTCCGCCTCGCCGTCGGCGAAGGCCGCTTCAAGGTTCGTTGCGAGCTTGTAGCCCGTACCGTAGTTCCATCCGTCTATGAGGTAGTTGATGCTGTTGCTGCCCGTTCCGGTCGGCTCATATCCGCAGTTCTCGCAGAGGATGTCCGCAAGCTCGTCCTCGTCTATCTCACCGTCAAGGTAGAATGTCTTAAGCGCCGCCTTGATACCGTCCGCGATCTTCTTATCAGAAAGACCGTTCACTGCCATCGCGCTCTCTATCTTCATCTGCCGTGACTCGTCGCCATCGATGATGGCTTCCGCGAGGTTCGGGAATCCGACTGTATTGGGAGACTCGTTATAGGTCTTTATCCTCGCTCTCTCTCCTACAAACGGCACGACAATGTTGTTCCACGCGGAAGTTACTTCTCTTGCAAGGCTTCCCATCGGGATACCGCTTATGTCGGATGCCGTCTTCAGGAGCTGATAGATTTGCCCGTAGGCTGTCATCTTCCCGTTGTAGGTCGCGTCCGTTGCCTTGTAGTTCGGGTCGGTAATGAGCTTGTAGTCTTCCACGAGGATGTCTATCGTAGACTTGATGTCGTTGAGCCAAGCGGTGTCCACCGTGTTGTTCTGGTAGTCGCTTGCCAAAGTATCCCACGCCTTGCTGATGACCGCTATCTTGTCGATGGGGTTCAGCTCATCAAGGAAGTTTTCGGGTGCTTTCTCCGTGAACTTTTCCCAGAATGTTTCATAAGAGTCATCGTCTCTCCATGCGTCGAGCAGTGCCGTCACTATGGCAATAGCCGCAGCGTTTGTCACCAGTGCGAACCCGGTGCGGAGCGCCTTGTTCGTAAGTCCCTTCACGCTCTCGCCTCGTCTCTTGGCATAGTGCGCGTCCATGCAAACATCGAGCATCATGTTCCATGTGAGAGTAGGCTCTGACATGAAGGATGTGTATATCTTTGCAAGCTGGCTGGAGCTTCGCATGAGGTCGGAACGGGTCACGGTGGAGTCCACCACCTGACTTGCGTAGATGATGTCGCGGAATCTCTCGTTCGTTGCCGATATAAGCTCCTGCCCGGTAAGTCCTTTGCTCTCCTGCTCGGCTTTTGCCGCGCTCCAAAGGACGCCCCACGTTACGGAGTCGAGGTACTCGGCGAGCTTCATTGAAGCATCGTCCACCTTGTTCATAAAGGTGTCTTCGTGCTTTATCTGCTCAGCGATGTCCCGTCCGATGTTCGTGTCGTAGAAGCCGAGATCTTTCCAGACAGCGATACCGGAATACTTGAGCATTTCCTCCCGACCTTCGCGGACGTTGAGATATCCCTTTGCTATCCATTTCGGGTCGATGACTGCCTGCGCTCTCATGATGGACATCGGCTGCTGAACCGCCACTCGGAGGTTTGCCGCTACCGCTGCTTTTTTATAGCGTCCCATGAATGCGCTCAGTCCTGTAACATCTCGTCCGCCGCTTGAAGCGCCGTTCAAATCCTTTAAGAAGTTTTTAACATAGTTGTTCGCATATCCTACGCTTTTATTGTCTTCTCCCACGGTATACGTCCCGAAAGCTTTCTCAAGGCTTCTCTGCAATGTCTTGGTGTCGAGCGTTCCGTCGGGGTTATCTATCCTCTCCTTGTAGTTGTACCACTTCACCATGTCGAGGATGGGGAGAGCTAAGGCGTTGTACTTTGCCATGTCGCTCATGTGGTTTGCAAATACGTCGAAGATGTCATAGAGCATCAGCGCGTTGTTCGCGCCCTTGGTGAGAGACTTGGTACTGGACATATTAAGGAGCCTGAACATATCGTTCTCTTTTGACTCCGGTGATACTCCGCTAAGGTTCGTCTTGTCGCTTTCTATCGGGAAGTAGTTCGCTTCACCGAACGCCTTGTATCCGAACCGTGCCATGCTCACCTCGTTACCCCATTCAGAACCGACGGTGTTCATGTAGTTCTGGAGCTTGTCCGCCACGCTTCTCTGCTCTGCCGTAAGGCTTGCGATGATGTTCTGCACGTCTTCCATAAGGAGCGTGTACGGGTCGGCCTGCTTCACGGTCGTTCTCCCGTCCTCAAAGTCACCGACGCGGATACCGCCGCCGAGGAGATGCCCGACAGCCTGCTGACGCTTGGCGAGGCAGTAAAGGCTCATGGCCTGCGCCACGGTCATCCGTACCGTTCTCGCTTTGCCGTTCTTTTCGGAAAGCTCTATCGTTAGAACTTCCTCGCTCCAAGCTTTCTGCTGTGCGGAGGTGTAAACAGAATTAGCGTAGTCGATGGCTCTCTTGCTGTTGAGCGCCATCTTATCCCATCCGTCTTGTACGCTTCGGAACATTTCACTTGCCGCATTGCCCATTCGTCGGAATGCGTAGAACGGTGTAGCGTTGTCCCACGCTCCGAGCTTCTTTAAAAGTCCGAGTGCTTTGCCCATCGTCTTGCTCTGTCCGAGCGAGTCGAGGTCGTTCATCGTCTCCTGCGAGGCGGTCGCTACCTGCGCATATCGTCTGTTCGCCATGAACTCGTTCACGGTGCTGACAGCCTTTGATATAACACCAAGTGCACTGTCAAGTTGTTTTAGCTGTGCCGCGTCCATAAGGTAGATGCTGCCGTCCCCGTCGTAGGAGTCTATCGCTCTCGTCACAGCATTGAGCTGATCGGTGATAAACGCTATCTGATCCGCAGGCAGGTCAATGTATCCGTCAGACCCGTCGTAGCTCTGCAAGGCGAGCGCAAGTGCCTGTGCTCTCTCGCGGAACCGAATGTCCTTCTGTGTTTCTGCTCCGCCGCTCGTGAGCCGCTTGCTGTCAAAGTTAAGGCTCTGAATAAATTCGCTCAAAGGCTTTCTAAGCGGTTCTGGAACGTGCTTCTTGTCGGAGTTTATGATGATCTCGTCGGAAAGTCTCTTTACCTTGTCCTCTATCCTCTTGCGGTATTTCTTTACCGCCTCACTCTGGTCACGGTTGATGCGGTACTCGCGCAGTCTCTCTCTGCCACGTTCAAGCGTTCTCTTCTCCGCCGCCGCCTTTTCTCTCTCAAGAACTCTCTTCAAAGGTTCTGCTGCTTCAAGCTTAAGAAGTCCCTTGTCGTAGTTGTTGATGGAACGGCGCAGCTTGTTCGCCTCAAGCTGTAGTGCCTTTATCCGCTCGGTGTCTCTCGCTCCCGGAGCAAAGGAAAGCTCTCTAATCTCACCCGCTATCTTCGCAAGCTGTGCTTCCTTGGCTTCATACTCGCGTATAGACTTCTGATAGTTCGTGAGCATCGTCCGCTCTTCATCCGTCTGCGCCGCGTCCATCAGCGCGTCGGATAGGATCTCGCGGTCGGACGCCTGCTTGAGGGAGTTCTTTACATCGGTATTGACTTCTGGAATCGGCTGTGTTATATTATTGATATAGAGAT
>JAZQNC010000176.1:0-2897 GCA_045627165.1 Eubacteriales bacterium | reverse complement strand
CGTCTGCAGCGTCCTTAACTTCTGCCTTATCACATGCTACCATTGTAGCTGCGAGCATTCCGGCGAGAAGGAGTGCGATGATTTTCTTCATTGTAATACCCTCCTTAAAAGGTATAAAATTTTACGGTATCATTATACATTGATTTTATCCTTTTGTCAAGTATTTACCGAAAAAATCCGCGCATATTGCGGCGGCGTACGGCTTTCCGTTTTTTTCGACTTGAAATATCCGTTGATTTATGGTATAATCTGCATGCAATACCGTTACATAAGGAATAAATATACAGTCATGCGCAAAAATCTGAGCGAAACACCGCGATTCTCTCCGGAGCCGAAAAAGATAATATTCAACCTTCTCGGAGCCTTTATCCTCGCCTTCGGACTTTACAACATACATTCCGTTTCCGAGATCACGGAGGGCGGCGTGCTGGGGCTTTCGCTGCTTCTCGATTATCATTTCGGGATATCGCCTTCGGTTTCGAGCTTCATACTCACCGCGCTCTGCTATCTGCTTGGGACGAAAGCTCTGGGCGCGGACTTCATATTCTGTTCCGTATTCGCCTGCGGAGGATTTTCGCTGTTCTATGCTCTGTGTGAGCTTTTCCCTCCGATATATCCCCGGATCGCCGGCTATCCCGCCCTTGCCGCCATTATCGGAGCTCTGTTCGTGGGAGTCGGCGCGGGTATATGCGTAAAAAACGGAGGAGCTCCATCGGGAGACGACGCGCTGGCAATGAGCCTGTCGCATCTGACGAAAGCGGACATCCGCGTTATATATCTTGTCAGCGACCTTGCCGTGCTCACGCTTTCTCTGAGCTATATCCCTCTGCGCAAAATCGCATGGTCTTTTGTCACCGTGATACTTTCGGGAACGATCATCGGACTTATCACAAAAAAGAAAAAATGATGTTGCAAATATAACTTGCAAAACTCCCGCCGTTGTGCTAAAATTAGCAGGACCGCCGGACGGTCGGAACTATATATCTTATGCGAAAGGAATCCCTCATGAGAGGAAAGTTATCAAAAATCATCATATTATCCGTCTTATCATCCGCGCTGACCGTGCTCCTGTCCGGCTGCGCGGTCATAGGCAATATCGCGGGAGACATCGAGGGCAGCGTCACAATGCCTGTCGAGGCATCTCCTGTCAGTCCAGTCCCCGAAAGCGCGGTAGAGGAACCGGACAGCGCGGAAACATCCGGTTCGGAAGATATATCCGCCGAAGAGCTTGACGACATAATCGGCGAGCTTATCGGAGATACGGAAGAAGCGGAACAGACCGAAGAATACACGCCCGCGGTGGGACCCGACCCCATATCCGCGCTCATCGGAAGCGTCATGGACTCGATGACAGTGGAGGAAAAGGTGGGTCAGCTCTTTCTGGCAGGCTGTCCCGTCAACGGCGGCGAGGAATTCATAGCGAAATATCATCCCGGCGGACTGGTCATGTTCGCCTCGAATTTCGACGGCAAGACTCCCGCCGACAGCTATTCCGAATGTATGGGCTATCAGGACGCCTCGAAGGTTCCCCTTCTCATCGCCGCCGACGAGGAGGGCGGCACCGTGACCAGAATTTCACGCTTCACCAATTACCGCGGCTCGAAATTTCTCTCGCCCCGCGAGCTTTACGCTCAGGGCGGACTTGACCTCATCCTTTCGGATACCGTCGAAAAGTGCCGTCTGCTCTCCTCCTGCGGAGTGAATCTCAATCTCGCTCCGGTGGCCGATATCTCCACCTCTGAAAACGATTTCATGTACTACCGTTCACTGGGTCAGGACGCGGAGACGACCTCGCTGTATATCGCCTCGGTGGTCGAAAAGATGAACGAAATGAAGACGGGCTGTTCCCTCAAGCATTTTCCCGGCTACGGCTCAAACGGCGACACCCACACCGACATAATCACCGACAGCCGCGAATACGCCGAGTTTGAAACAAAGGACTTCCTGCCCTTCAAGGCGGGCATAGACGCGGGCGCGGGTTCGGTAATGGTTTCCCACAATATAGTCACCTGCATTGACCCCGATTATCCCGCTTCCCTCTCGGCTAAGATGAACGATATCCTGCGCAATACTCTCGGCTTTGACGGAGTTATAATCACCGACGACCTGGGCATGGACGCGATAACCGAATACACCGACGGAGCGTCGGCGGCTGTACGCGCCGTTCTCGCCGGAAACGATATGCTCTGCTGCTCAAGCTGTGCCGACCAGTATAACGCCGTCCTCGAAGCGGTAAATAACGGCACGATCTCCATTGAGCGCATAGAACAGTCGGTTTACCGCATACTGCGCTGGAAGCAGTCCCTCGGTCTGCTCGGAGAATGACAGGTCATCCCACGCGAAACATAAATCAAAATACTATTTATATGCACAGAAAGGAATTCAACATGAACACAAGAATGGACCGCAGCCGCCTTAACATAGGCGCATACATTCTTCAGCCCTATGCACGCACCGAAGAAAACATCAAGGGCATCGCCGAATGCGGAGTTGACTTTATCGTCTGCATGGGCGATGACCGTCCCGCCCTCGACCTTTTCGAGAAATACGGAGTCGGCGCGGTAGTTACCGGAATCCTTCCCGGATGGTGGGGAGGAGACGGCGACAGAGCCGGCAAAATGCACGAGGTATGCCCTCACGAGGCTTACGTTGAGGCGGCAAAGAA
This sequence comes from Eubacteriales bacterium, assembly GCA_045627165.1. Taxonomy (GTDB): domain Bacteria; phylum Bacillota; class Clostridia; order Oscillospirales; family CAG-272; genus JAZQNC01. The sequence continues at coordinate 232 of JAZQNC010000176.1, read as the reverse complement.
CTTCAAGGATCATCCCGCTATCTGGGGTATAGACACCGGCGACGAGCCTTCCGCTCTGGATTTCCCCTATTACGGCAAGGTCATAGACTTTACCAACAAAAACTTCCCCAAGCAGTTCGCGTACCTCACCCTTTATCCCAACTACGCTTCCGTGGCAAAGAACAACGCCGTTGAGACGGTAAACCAGCTGGGCACCAAGACCTACGCCGAGCACATCGACAAGTACTGCCAG
>JAZQNC010000175.1:0-4291 GCA_045627165.1 Eubacteriales bacterium | reverse complement strand
GAGTGAAGTTGGGCTCGTCGGGCTCGAAATCGCGGGTAGCGAGAGCGGAGGTGAAGCTTCCGCCGGGGCTGAGAGCATCATAGATCGTATCGGTCTGATTGCCGTTTGTTACGATGAGATTATTCTTATAGCTTCGTACTGCCGCGTATATGATAAGGCTGGGATCCTGTACCTTGGAAGCGTCGAAGGGCTCGGTGAACACTTCTCCGTTCTTTTCGGTGAAGATACGGTTGCGGCTGTTTGCCGAACGTCCCATGATGAAATATGCGGAAACGGCGCGTCCGTCGGGAGCCTTGCCGATAACTATTCCGCGTCCCACGTAGGAATTGCCGGTGATGAGCTCGGCTATATCGTTTATCTTGTAGATTTCCATTTTTTCACCTCACGGCTCAGGCAAAGAAAAGCTTGGAGAGTGTCATGGGATCGATATATTTGCCGTCCTTGTATACTCTCATGTTTCCGGAAGCTATCTCGTCGATGAGCATTACGTTTCCGTCAGCGTCGTAGCCGAACTCAAACTTGATGTCGTAGAGAACGAGACCCTTCTCCGCGAGATCATCGGCGACGATCTTGGTTATCTGCTGTGTCATCGTCTTTATATCATCGTACTGGGAAGCCGTCATAACTCCGAGGTCAACGAGTCCGTCCTTCGTTACCAGCGGATCGCCCTTTTCGTCGTTCTTGAAGGTCGTTTCAACGTAAGCGGGAAGGTCAGCGCCCTCTTCTATATAATCGCTGTAGCGGCGGAAGAAGCTTCCGACTGCCTTGTAGCGGCAGATGACCTCGAGTCCCTTACCGAATACCTTTGCGGGAAGGACTTCCATCGTGGTATTCGCAAGGTCGGCGGAAACATAATGCGTGCGTATTCCGGCAGCGTTTACCTTCTCGAAGAAATATATGGACATGCGGAGGTTTACGTCTCCAACACCGTCTATAGTAAGACCTACGGAATTTTCACCCGGATCGAACACACCGTCCTTGCCGGTGCAGTCGTCCTTGAATTTGAGCAGATAATTGCCGTTGTCAAGCGCATAGACATTCTTTGTCTTGCCGGTATAAACGAGTTTGTTTTCCATGATCAGCTTACTCCTTGTTTTTTTGTTGGGTGTTGTTTGTTGATTTAAGGTAAAATCAAAAGGGCGCACTAATCCGTATATGGATAAGTGTGCCCAGACGGTCGGCTTGTTATGTCCCTTGTTTCTTTGTGGTGCTCCACATTATCCGTCAGTCGCAAAGGATAGGCGGAAAAACATCCGCCGTGTCGTTAGTCTATCACTGCAAGCACGAAATGTCAATAAGCTTATGCGGTAATTAAAGGAAAATTTACGGTTTGGATTTATTATTTGATCCTGCCGGTGTTGTCCTTCTGGATAACGTCATGAGCTCCGCCCTCAACGATACTGGTAGCTGATACCAGCGTGAGCTTTGCCTTCTTCTGAAGCTCGGGAATGGTGAGAGCTCCGCAGTTGCACATGGTGGAACGGACCTTGGAAAGGGAGATCGCCACGTTGTCCTTCAGGCTTCCGGCATAGGGAACGTAGGAGTCCACGCCTTCCTCGAAGGAAAGCTTCTTGTCGCCGCCCAGATCGTAGCGCTGCCAGTTGCGGGCACGGTTGCTGCCCTCGCCCCAGTACTCTTTATAATATGTTCCGCCGATGGAGACCTTCGCGGAAGGGGATTCGTCAAAGCGCGCGAAATAACGTCCCAGCATGAGGAAGTCCGCGCCCATGGCAAGAGCAAGCGTCATGTGATGGTCGTATACGATACCGCCGTCGGAGCATACAGGAACGTATACGCCGGTTTCCTCATAGTATCTGTCGCGCTCTGCGCATACGTCGATAAGCGCGGTGGCCTGACCTCTGCCTATACCCTTTGTCTCACGGGTGATACAGATAGAGCCTCCACCGATACCGACCTTTACAAAGTCGGCGCCGCAGTCGGCGAGGAAACGGAAGCCGTCGGCATCGACAACATTTCCGGCTCCTACCTTTACACTGTCTCCGTAATTGTCGCGTATCCACTTGATGGTGAGCTTCTGCCACTCGGAAAAGCCCTCGGAGGAATCTATGCAGAGCACGTCCGCGCCGGCTTCGATAAGGGCGGGAACTCTCTGCGCGTAGTCGCGCGTATTTATGCCCGCGCCGACAACGTAACGCTTGGAGGAATCAAGCAGCTCGTTGGGGTTCATCTTGTGGGAATCGTAGTCCTTGCGGAATACCATGTAGCGAAGCTTGCCTTCGCTGTCGATTATGGGAAGGGAATTGAGCTTGTGATCCCAGATGATATCGTTGGCAACCTTGAGAGTCGTGCCCTCGGGAGCCGTGATAAGCTTGTCGAAGGGAGTCATGAACTCGGAGACTTTAAGGTCGAGATCCATGCGGCTGACGCGATAATCGCGTCCGGTCACTATGCCGAGAAGCTTTCCGTTTGCCGTTCCGTCATCGGTAACGGCTATCGTGGAATGTCCCGTCTTTTCGGTGAGAGCCACAACGTCGGAAAGAGTGTTGTCGGGACGGAGATTGGAATCGCTGCTGACAAAGCCTGCCTTATAGTCCTTGGCGCGCTTCACCATAGCCGCCTCGTCCTCGACAGACTGAGAGCCGTAAATAAAGGACACACCGCCCTCGGTTGCCAGCGCGACAGCGAGGCGGTCGCCGGATACCGACTGCATTATAGCCGATACCATGGGAATGTTCATTGTGATAGCGGGAGTCTCGCCCTTTTTATACTTTACAAGAGGAGTTTTCAGAGAGACATTGGACGGTACGCATTCAGCTGAGGAATAGCCCGGAATGAGCAGGTATTCGTTAAAGGTGTGTGAAGGTTCGTTGATAAATGTTGCCATATTATTCTCCTCTTTACATTCATGATTTAACGATTATGCGGTTTGCTTGCAAATGGATTTGGGTATGGATTATATCACCCTCGGCCGTTTTTGTCAACCGAGCGCAAACTATATTTTGAAATAATTTACTTTCGTATAACAATTAACACAGTCAGCGCGAAAAAAACAACAATGCCGATTGAATATTACCAACCGGCATGACGCTGTTATCTGTTTACTGACCGGAATTTCCGCCGCTTCCGCCTTTTCCGCCCTTACCCGCATTGTTGAAAGGGATAAGAGAGGCCACGACGACGACCGCTCCGACGATAATGATAATTCTGTAAACCGTCTGAGGCAGTATTCCCAGATCGCGGAGAATAAACGCGGCAATGACCGCCACACAGGCGACGATGGAGGCTATCTGACCTATTGTAAACTTACGCTTCATAATTACACCCGCTTTCAAAAAGCGAAAATTTTTTCCGGAAAATCGTGTTATTTCGCTGACGGCTGTCAGTCCTCAAGTGAACGCATATACGCTTCGTACTGGTAGAACGCTACGCCCGGCTCCGCCAGCTCTCTCGACCAGCGCTTTACCCACTCATACGACCAGTAGCCGTCGTAGCCTGTGGATGCAAGCTCCCCGTAAGCCTCTTCCACCGGAACGTCGCCGTATCCCGAAAGCATATAGGTTATCTTTCCGTTTCTTCCCTTTACCGAATCCTTTACATGAGTATGCTTTACATACTTTCCTATGTTGCGGACGGTGTCCGCGGGCTTTTCGCCGTAGAAGCGGTAGGTATGATGAACGTCCCAGATCACGCCCGCGTTGGGATGATCCACCCTCTCGATGAAGGCGCGCATTGCAACCGAATCGGCAAGGAAGCCGTTTGTTTCGATGAGTACTCCCACCTTCATATTCTGACCGAACTCGCACAGCTCACGGTAGTTCTTTATAAGCTCGGCTATATCCGCATCGGATATTCTCGGATCGGGCTGAGACTCGCCGAGAACTCTGACATAGGGAGCGCCTACGCGCGACGCGAGCATAATATAATCCTTGACCTCAAACATCGCGGCGCTGATATCCGGACATCCGCAGAGATACGCGCCCGAGGTGAGGATCGGAAGCTTTACTCCGGTGCGTTCCAGCGCGGATATGGTGTCTTTCAGACCTTCATCGGAAAACGCGGCGATCTTCGGGGCGTATATCTGGTCGGCTATCCCGCGTATTTCTATTCCTTCAAAGCCCTGGTCGGCGGCAAAGGACAGTATTTCACGAAATGACCAGTCAGGACATCCCAAAGTTGAAAACGACAGCTTCATATACAGTATTCTTTCCTTAATAATCTATTATTTACTTTGTATTCCGTCCGGGACGAACACAGGACGGAGCGCCCGATCACAGAGCGAAGAAACGCTTCGTGTTGTTGTAGCAGATATCCGCCACAAGCTCGCTGAGGG
>JAZQNC010000174.1:0-4173 GCA_045627165.1 Eubacteriales bacterium | reverse complement strand
GGACTCGGCGCGGCGCTGTCGAAAAAGGGAAGCCGCGAGGGAACGGCAGTGCCTCTTGCGGTCAGCGACGCAAGGCTCGGCGAGCTGACGGGACTTCTGCCCTTTTCGCTTACAGGCTGTCAGGACAGAGCCATCGGCGAGATAAGAGCCGATATGATCAGCGGAAAGCCAATGAACCGCATACTCTGCGGAGACGTGGGAAGCGGAAAGACCGTGGTTGCCGCCGCCGCCGCTTATGTCGCTCTCGCAAACGGCTGTCAGGCGGCTCTCATGGCACCCACCGAGATACTGGCGCGTCAGCACTACGCCGATCTGTCGAAGCTCTTCGAGCCTCTCGGCATTGCCTGCGCGCTGCTTGTCGGTTCTCTCGCACCCGCCGAAAAGAAGCGGGTGAGAGGCGGCATTGCCGACGGAAGCATAAAATTCGTCGTCGGCACCCACGCGCTGATAAGCGAGGGGGTCAGCTTCGACTGCTGTCCGCTGGTGATAACCGACGAACAGCACCGCTTCGGCGTGGGACAGCGGGAGACTCTGAGCGAAAAGGGAAGGATATCCCTTGCGGAGCAGATATCGCCGACAAACGGAAGCAGTGAAACGGGAGGGCGTAAAATCAGCCCGCATACCCTTATAATGTCGGCTACGCCAATCCCCCGTTCTCTCGCCATGGTCATATACGGCAGTCTCGACCGTTCCATTCTCGACGAGCTTCCTCCGGGACGGCAGAAGGTGGATACCTTTGTGGTGGATTCAACCTATATGAGCCGTCTCGACAGCTTTATCGTGAAGCGCACCGCCGAGGGCGAGAGGTGCTATATCGTCTGTCCCGCGGTGGAGGCGGGAGAGGACGACAGTGCCGACGCGGAAAATCTCGTCCAGTTCGGCGCGGACGGCAGCAGCGTTTTCGACCTTTCGGGAGATGCGGGCGTCATACTCAGAAACGCCGTTGACGAGGCGGAGAGGCTTTCAAAGATCGAAGGTCTGAGGGTTGGCTGTGTTCACGGAAAAATGAAGTCAGCAGACAAGGAAAAGGTCATGGCGGATTTTGCCGGCGGCGTGCTTAACGTGCTTGTCTCCACCACGGTCATCGAGGTAGGAGTGAACGTTCCCGAAGCCACGCTCATGATAGTGCTGAACGCGGAAAGGTTCGGGCTTTCACAGCTTCATCAGCTCCGCGGACGTGTGGGCAGAGGAAAGGCGAAATCATGGTGCGTGCTGGTAAGCGACAGCAATACTCCCGAAGCGAGGGAGCGTCTCGGCGCAATGAAAGCCACCGAAAACGGCTTCGAGATAGCCGAGCTGGACCTTAAACAGCGCGGGCCGGGAGATTTCATATCGTCAAACGCAGGCTCGGCTGTCCGGCAGAGCGGAGAAGCCTCCTTTGCCTTCGCTTCAAAGGGCATAGGCTCGGATACCGGTATTCTCGCCTCCGCATTTTCCGACGCGGAAGCCTTTGCCGCATCTGCCGACGAAAATGAGCTCAGGGAGTACGTTCAGATAAGCTGACGGGCAGGGACATAGAAGCCGGAAGTGTGATAATATTAACAAATAGTGTTGGAAAATAACATAATTTCTGTGTATAATATCATCCGTAAGATAAATATAACAAAAAGGGCGGCGCAAAGACGCACGCCGCCGAAAGATTACGGGAAAGGGATCAGAAATCATGCTTTACATTCTCGACACGGCAAACATAGAAAAGATACGCCACTGCTGCGAGTATTTCCCTATTGACGGAGTTACGACGAACCCCACCATCATCTCAAAGGAAAATACCGATTTCGCGCAGCTCATTCTCGATATCCGCAAGACCATAGGCATGGACAGAATGCTCCATATCCAGACCACCGCGCGCAAGAGCGAGGACATAGTGAAGGAAGCGATGGAGCTTCGTGACTTCGTGGGCGGAAACCTGTATATCAAGGTGCCGATCTCCGAGGAGGGTCTGAAGGCCACACGCCGCCTCAAGCAGATCGGAATAAAGGTCACCGAAACGGCTATCTTCACGCAGCAGCAGGCTCTCGTAGCAGCGAAGGCGGGCGCCGATTTCGTCGCTCCCTACGTCAACCGTCTGGACAATATCGTCAGCGACGGCGTAAACGTGGTACTCGAAACGGTCGAGCTTTTCAAGCTGCAGAACATCCAGTCCATGGTGCTTGCCGCCTCCTTCAAGACGGTGGAGCAGATACACAAGATAACCATGGCGGGCACACAGGCGATCACGCTCAACCCCGATCTGTTCGAGAATCTGATATATCACCCCATGACGCTGAACGCCATCACCGATTTCGAGAAGGACTGGGAATCCATTTACGGCGGCTCCTCCATACTCGACCTTATCGAAAAGGCGAACGGCTGAGGGATTTTTTATCTCTTTTCTGCCTCACTTGAATAGCTCTGTAAACCGAATACCCATCCCCCCTTCCCGGCTCATCGCGGGAAGGGGGCTTTTCTGTATTTTGTGGGTAAAGGATTTGATTGAGCGGATACGGTGCGCACCAGTCAGAAAGCCTTCCCCTCCGGGGAAGGTACCTCAGGGATGCGAAGCAGACCTGAGGGGAAAGAGGCGGATGAGCGCGAATACCGCCTCTTCCGTCTCGCCTTCGGCGATCCACCTTCCCCAAAGGGGAAGGCTTTTCTTCGGAAAGGCTTTTGGGAGATTTTCCCTTTGAGAAGGCTTTTTGCCGTGCGTACAGCTTCACTTTTCGATATGCCGCCGCTTATACGGTCTGTGCGCTTATCTTACCGATTTCGCACATGTACCAAGCCTTACCCTCTGAGGGGAAAGAGGCGGATGAGCGCGAATACCGCCTCTTCCGTCTCGCCTTCGGCGATCCACCTTCCCCAAAGGGGAGATCTTCCCTTCGGGAAGGCTTTTCTTCGGGAAGGCTTTTTGACGCAGCAGAAAAGCCCCCTTCCGGCGGGGAAGGGGGTTGGGGGATGGGTATTCGGTTCACCGAAATATCAAAGTGAGGCAGTAAACGCCTGATGTACTCTATCTGGTGCGTCCGCTGAGAAAAGCTATGGCGCGTTCCACCGCGTCTTTTGAATTGCCCCAGTCCTCGTTTTCGAAGCGATAGTAGAATTTCCTGCAGAACCAGCTTATATCGCCGCGCAGCTCGTCGAAATAGACCTTTTCGGTCTCGCTGACCGCCTTATAGAATTCGGGAAAATGCTTTTTGGACAGGCTGTTCCTTGCGCTCTCCACGAAGGCGCGGTAATGGGGAAGGCAGAAATATTTCTGCGCCCTTATTTTTTTCTCGAAGGGATTGTCTCGCTTGTCTGCGTCGGCTTCCCAGAGGTACACGGCGTTCTCGATCATCTTGCCGAGGGAATAGTCGATGCGTCCGCAGACGTAGCAGGTGTCCTCGAGCTTTTCGAGGCGGGTGTTCGCGCCCTTGCCGTTGGATTTAATGAGATTGGCGATAAAGCCGTCGTCGAGGCTCTCGCGCACCGAGTCGAGGTGACTTTCCAGCATGAGCGCCATCTGGAGGCGGTTCTTGCGGACGAACATCTTGTTGTAGTGGTCATGGCAGAAGCCGAGCTCGTTGGTCTTTATTCTTATGTCGGGCTCCATCATGGAAGCGCCGAGGATGATGTCGAGCTCGTCGGCCTCAAGCCTGTCGTAAAGGCGGCAGAAGGGGCAGGTGCCCTTGCCGTGATCGGCGGCAAATTCTTCGGCGCAGGCGTCGAAGGCTTCGTTGACGGGAATCGTGTATATGGTTTCAAGCATGATGATACTCCCATGTGTAAGGCGATACGGGTGGATTTATCTCGTTTATTTCGTTTCGGCGGACGCTTCGGCGGGCTTCTTTCTGAAATCGCCGTAGCGTATCATTGCGACCACAATGGAGATGATGACGAATATCTCATTGAGCACACCGCCTATATTGACTCCTTTCTCCGACGCGAAGAAATGGTAGGTGAACCAGCAGGGAGGAGAGGGCAGAGTGAAGAGGCGTATCTTGCGGGGGTCGGTCATGTAGAGCGAGATCGTGGTGAAGACCGAGCCTATCATCGGCAGAATGTCGATAGGCTTCTGATATGTCACCGCACAGCAGAGCACCGCGAGCAGACAGAAAATTACGCATACCCAGGGTGAATCCGCCCACTTGTATTTTCCCCTCTGATAGAAGGTGAGGCAGCGGCATATTCCGTGAAGGTTGAGCAGGGCTC
>JAZQNC010000173.1:0-4561 GCA_045627165.1 Eubacteriales bacterium | reverse complement strand
CCTTTGGAAGCTTCTTCATAAGGGATAGTCGTGTTCTTGTCCATGAGAACATCGGAACACATCTCCATGACCTTGATCGTTTTTTCGTTATTGAACGAAGGAACAGGCATGCCGTTTTCGTCTTTTTCGGTATACTTGACTCCGGCAGCGGTGATAAAGTACATAACGTTGCCGTTGCTTCCGCCGTCCTCGCGGAGAAGTCCGAACTGGTCTTCACCGGTCATCTTTCCGTCGCCGTTGAGGTCCTGGGAAACCTGCTGGATCATGTTAAGAACAACGTCAAGAGTCCATTCGTTGTCAAATATAAGATCGTAGGGCTCCTGGAGGTTATAGTCCGAGATAAGCTTGCGGTTGAAGTACAAAAATCGCGCTCCGCCGAAGTTGCTTATGCTCATGTCGTTGGGCATATAGAAGAGCTTTCCTCCGACCGTGAGCTCCTTTGCCGCGTTGGGCTCCCAATACTGGGCGTTTACATCTATATACGGAATAGTGAGGTAGTCCTGAATGTAATTCTGTGAAGCATACGAAGCGACTGTGGTCTTCTGGTCCCAGGCAATCTCATACGCATCGTCATCTGCCGTGACGGCCCTGCGCATGTTGTCTCCGGCTGATTCACTGGGTACACCGACTATCTTGATATTGAATTTCTCCTCGGCAGCCGCGTTTCTTTCAAAAACGGCGTCATTCACCACTTCGCCGTCCTGAGCCTCGGCCCATGCCCAGTACTCATTATATGAGCTGGTGTTAAAACGGTATATTATTCTGAATTCGCTTTCCTGACCGTCGTATTCGGGAAGGACAGGCTCGGGATTGGTATCCGGTTCTGTCTCCTCTTCGGCCATGGTAAGCTCGGCTTCTGTCTGACCGCCGTCTTCGTCGTCAACCTTTTCGGCACAGGCGATCGCGCCGATGAGCATTGATCCGAGCAGCAGCAGGGCAATAATTTTCTTCATTGTTTTGACTTCCTTTCTCTAATTTGATTCTTCGGACACATCCTGTAACATCTTTATACCATATTTCGGATTATTTGTCAAGCTTTTTTTACAGTATATCAAGATATTTATAAAGTATTTATAACAATAAGCAAAATCAAGTATCGGAACGTGATATGAGAAGAAAGAATTCCCGATAATCCTGTTTGAAACACAAAAAAAGGACACCCGGATACCGGATGTCCTGATATGGAGCGAGTGATGGGAATCGAACCCACGCAACCAGCTTGGAAGGCTGGAATTCTACCATTGAACTACACTCGCATCTGTATCGTTTCAACGGTTGATATTATATCACACAAACAGCCTTTTGTCAAGTGGTTGCGCAAATATTATTACAGCTTTGCGCAAAATATTCTTACAGCTTTATCTCATTTCTTCCGTTTTCATCGAAATACGAAACAGCTCCGAAGCCGATTTTCCTTAGCATATCGTAGGTGGCGGGAATATCCGCGCCTACATCCTTTGAAAAATGAGCGTCAGAACCGACTGTGATAAGCCGTCCTCCGCAGTCATAATACAGTCTGAGGATTTCTTCGTCCGGGAAGGTCATGCCCGCGCCCTGGCGTATTCCGGACGTGTTGCATTCGAGACATATTCCGCGGTCAATGAGCTTTCCGAAAATACGCGCCATGTCATCGTAATATGGATGAAGGTCGAAATCGCGCCCGGCTCTCTTTACGTAGCGGATAGGATATGTGATATGTCCGAGAGTATCTATTCTGCATGGGTGCTTTTCGGGATTGAGCAGGAGATTTTCAAGCTCGTCGAGCATCCGCTTCCAGAGATGTGCGATCAGCTCCTGCTCCATGTGGTCGAACTTTATCATTGAAAAATCGGGGACTCTGACCAGGTTGTGCAGAGAGCCGATGATGAATTCGTAATGATATTCATTCATGAATTCGGCTATCTCTTCGGGATGGGTATAGGGCTGTCCAAGCTCGAGACCGTAGGTAAGCTTCAGTTTGTCCCGGTACTTTTCCTTTGCGCGGAAAACATCCTCTCTTGCCTGTGCGGCGCGGTATTTGGTGTAATAGCCCTCGAAATCACCGTCAACGTCAAGATGATCGGTAATGGCTACCGCGGAAATTCCGTGAGCGACAGCGCTTTCACAAAGCTCGTCAACAGTCTGTTTTCCGTCAAACGAGTAGCACGAATGGGTGTGCGAGTCTGCAAACATTGTGTTTTTATCTTCTTTCTTTATGATAATCTCTTCTTCATTTGTTACAGGTATTACAGGGGATTTGGTCTCAGAGCGTTTTTACGAATTTTTCTATTCTTTCCAGCGCGTCGGTGAGATGCTTGACAGAATAGGCATAGGAAATACGCACAAATCCCTCGCCGCAGTCGCCGAAGGCGGTTCCGGGGACTATTGCCACTCCCTGTTCGTCAAGCAGACGGCGGCAGAAATCCTCGCTGCTCAGACCGAAACGGCTGATATTGGGGAACACATAGAACGCGCCCTCTGGCTCAAAACAGCTGAGTCCGATAGAGCGGAGTCCCGTGACTATGTATCTGCGTCGGCGGTCATATTCTTCCACCATAAAATCCACGTCCGCATCGCCGTTTTTCATGGCTTCGATGGCGGCGTACTGGCTCTGCGTCGGTGCGCACATGATGGCAAACTGATGGAGCTTTACCATCTGTTTGGTTATGGGAAGCGGCGCGGCGGTGTAACCCAGTCTCCATCCGGTCATGGCGTAAGCCTTGGAAAATCCGGAGGCGATAATCGTCCTCTCGCGCATTCCGTCAAAGGAAGCGATCGAAATGTGACGGTGTCCGTAGGTAAGCTCGGCATATATTTCATCCGAAAGCACCATAATATTTGTGTTGCGGAGAACCGCTGCAATCGCGGAAAGCTCGTCTTCGGTCATGATGGCTCCGGTAGGATTTCCGGGGTAGGGAAGTACCAGCAGCTTTGTGCGTGGGGTTATTGCGTTTTTAAGCTCCTCAGCGGTAAGACGGAAACGGTTTTCCTCTTTTGTAACGAGCTTTACCGTCTTTCCTCCCGCCATCTCGATAAGCGGCTCGTAGCTGACGTAGCATGGCATGGGAAGTATGACCTCGTCGCCCGGATTGAGCAGAGCGCGCATACACAGATCAATGGCTTCGCTTCCGCCGACGGTGACGAGAATCTCATCGGTGGAATAGTCAAGAGAAAATCTGCGTTTCAGATAATTGCCTATCTCTTTTCTGAGCTCGGTAAGACCGCTGTTGGAGGTGTAATATGTGCGTCCCTTTTCGAGACTTTCGATTCCGGCTTCACGGATATGCCAGGGAGTCTGGAAGTCAGGCTGACCGACGGTAAGCGAGATTACGTCCTTTCTGTCACCGAGCATGTCAAAGAAACGCCTTATTCCCGATGGCTTCTGCGCAACGCAGTTTTCGGACAGCACCTTTGAATAGTCTATCATATCAGAATTACCTCACGCCGATCAGATAAGGTCTTCGCGCTCATCCTTTTCGGGAGCCTTGTAGACTATACCTCTGTCTTTATACTTGCGGAGAACGAAATGCGTAGCGGTGGAGGTGACAAACTCCATAGGCGCAAGCTTTTCCGCAACGAAAAGCGCAACCTCACGCATCGTGCGTCCTTCGATGATCACGCAGATGTCGAAGGAGCCCGACATAAGGTAGACCGACTGTACCTCGGGAAAGTTGTATATCTTTTCCGCAACACGGTCAAATCCGAGGTCGCGCTGCGGCTGTACCTTGAGCTCGATAAGAGCGGTAACGTATTCGCGGTCGGTTTTGTCCCAGTCTATAAGAGTTTTGTAGCCGAGAATAACTCCTTCGCTTTCGTAATCTTCAATGAGCTTCTTTATATCGCCGACCTCCTTGTCGCACATAACGGCAAGCTGTTCGGGTGTGAGACGGGCGTCGTTTTCCATGAGCTGAAGAAAGCTTTTCATCATAATACATGCCGCCGCGGACCGATGCGGACGGCTTCTCCCTGTTTTATTATTTTTCTTTGCCGGTCATTTATATTCATCATACTAAGAAATAATAATTACAAACAAATTCCACTGTATATTATAACAAATAAGAGTGCAAAATGCAATAGGGTGCCGTCACAGGTGAAAATTTTTATTGTGAATATACTATGAATTGCGTCGAAAGACCTTGAATAATCTCTTTGTTTGTGGTATAATCATACCCACAGGTGTTTTCAGCATGAAAGAGAACACCGATAATACTCGGTATACATCCTGCGTTATTTGCCCCCGTAGTAAAGTGGATATTACAAGTCCCTCCTAAGGATTAGTCGTGGGTTCGATTCCCGCCGGGGGTGCCATAAAAGAAAGAACTTTTGTCTACCAAGGCAAAAGCTCTTTTTTTATACTTTTCAGGGCTAAAACAGTGATGAACTTGATAATAACGAAAATCACCAATTCAGGTATTTTACGTGAATCGGTGATACGAAAAACATATATTTTTAGGGTAGGGGGGAGTCAAATCCCCAGCCCTCGACTTGAAAGTACCGGCACGGAGTCGCGTGTGAAAAATCGGGAAATCAATTGAGTGTTGAAAAGTAAAATGAGATACCGCTGAGAGTTTAACTGCTCTCG
>JAZQNC010000172.1:0-27391 GCA_045627165.1 Eubacteriales bacterium | reverse complement strand
GCACATACGCTATCCCGAACAACCACGTGGTAGGCGAGTACCAGTACATGCTCATCAACCGCGAGCTGTTCGACAAGTATTATTTCGATATCGACAAGATCACCGTTATCAACGACCTTAACGACTAAGAGGCTACCGTTGCCGCAAAGGAAAAGGTTACTCCCGTTGTAGATACAGTGGGCGTTGAGTCCTACCTCTACTATCCCATGAACAGCCGTTCTGTTCTTGCCGGATATGCCGCAGGTAAGCTCGGCGAGGGCGCGTCCGCCACACCCAAGAACGTATTCGCAGTACGTCAGTACAAGCTTGCAGAGTCTTCTCTGCTCGGATGGGAAAAGGACGGCGATTATGTAAAGGCTGATTCCATCGAAGGAAAGGAATTCGGCGTTGCGTTTGTTGCCGGCGATTACGCTCTCCGCGACAAGTACGAAGAGGACTACTATGTAGTTACATACAAGTACCCCAACTTTGAAAACAGCGAAGCATACGCAGGTATGTATGCTGTAGGCGCGTACACAAAGAATACTTCCCGCTGCATGGAAGTTATCACACTTCTCACAGTCAACGAAGAATTCCGCAACATCTTCCAGTATGGTGTTGAGAACGAGCATTATGAGATCGACGAGTACACAGGCGAGCTCAGATCCATAAGCGGCGATTACAAGATGAATCCTCTCTATACCGGCAACCAGTTCAAGCTCTGGCAGAACGGCGATATGAGCGAGGAAGAGCTTGAGCTTTCCGCAAACAAGTGGGCGGCAGCAAAGCTTCAGAACGCCGAAATGTCCATTTCTCCTTACCTCGGCTTCGTTATGACCACAGTTACACCCGAGCCTGACGAAGAAGAAGAGACAAAGAAGCCCGCTGCGTCTTCCTCCGATGAAGGCGAAGATGAAGAGACCGAGGAAACCCTCGAGACTATCGCTCTCGAAGAGATCCTCAAGGGTCTGAAGGAACTTGACGAGAAGTACTTCGCTAAGCTCGCGGCTTACAAGCCCGGCACATATACATCCACGCTCGTTAAGGATCTCGCGGGCGCAGAGGATGAAGAGAGTGCTCCTTACAAGGTTTATACCATCACATCTATCGAAGAGTATATCGATATGCTCGCAGAAGAACTCGCGGCAGAGCCTGTATATATCCAGGCTACATACAAGGGCAATCCTCTTGCTCCCGCTACACAGTTCACAACATGGTACAGCGAGCTTCATCCTTCCGAGGAATGATCTGAAAGATCGTCCGTCGGCAGTTAAAGCGTAATATTACAGAGGGGAGAGAGTTGTTCTCTCCCCTGTTTTATACAGATTCGGAGGAATACTGAATATGGCTTCCTTTTTTGTAAACGGCAGCTATGATATGTTCATGCCCGTGGAGATAAAATCGGGCAAAGGCTGTGTCGCGGCAAATGCATCTCTTTTCGCGCTTGGTAAAAAGTGCATGATAGTTACAGGCAGAAGCTCGGCGGTGAAATCCGGCGCGCTTGACGACGTTGTGGGAGCTCTGACCACAAACGGCGTGGAATATACCGTCTTTGACAAAATTGGTGAAAACCCTCTGATGTCGGTGTGCTTCGAAGGCGGAAAAACAGCGAGGGAATTCGGCGCGGACTTTGTTATCGGTATCGGCGGCGGCTCGGCGCTTGATGCGTCAAAGGCAATAGCCGCTTATGCCCCAAACGATATCGAGCCGATGAAGATATTTGACGGCGGTCTGAATCCTTCCCTGCCGATGATCCTTATCCCCACGACAGCCGGAACGGGAAGCGAGGTCAACCCATACGCCGTGCTCAGCCTTGACGGTCAGAATAAGAAAAAGACCTTCAACAGCCGCTCATCCTATGCCAAGTATGCTTTTGTCGATCCCAAATACACCTATTCTCTTTCGGAGAGATATACGGTGAGTACGGCTCTCGACGCTTTCGCGCACTGCATAGAATCCTATATGTCGCCGAAGTCCACCCTGCACAGTGAATATTACGCAGTCAGCGGCGCAAGGGCGATTCTTGAAGTATTCAGCCGCTTTACTGTCAGCGGATTCTTCGACGAAAAGGACAGAGAAATGCTTATGTACGCCTCCTGCGCGGGAGGAATTGCGATAAACACTACCGGAACGGGCTTTCCTCATCCGTTGGGATATAATCTCACAATGTTCCGAGGGGTCCCTCACGGTATTGCCTGCGCATATTTCACGGGAAAGTACATGGAATATACCTGCAAGTCTCCTTTGGGCGCGATGAGAACCGACAGCTTCGCAAAGCAGGTAGGATATTCGTCAGATGCGATTTCCGCGCTTACACAGACTCTTGCGAGAAAGTATACGGATAAGATAACCCTGTCCGAAGACGAGATAGAGCTTTATGTAAAGACTACGGGCGGTGCTTCCAATTATAAGAACAATCCCTATGTTATAAGCGAGGATGAGATGAAGGATATATATACCTCGCTCTTTGCGGAATAATAAGGAACATAACAAAACAGAAAAGAGCTGTCGCAATTACGCGGAAAAACGTAATCTGCGGCAGCTCATTTTGTAAAGACGGAGAATACTACGGCGCGGAACGGCATTGCCGTTGTCGTTTATATGTCGGACGGTTGAATTTCCGAATAGCCGTTTACGGTATCAAGCTCAAACCAGAAGGTGCTTCCCTCGCCCATGCGGGAACTGACGCCGCAGCTTCCGTGAGCCATGTCTATTATCTGACGGACTATGGAAAGACCGAGTCCTGTTCCCACGGCGGCGCGCTTGTGTACCGCGTCCACCTTGTAGTAGCGTTCCCAGATGAGCTCGATCTTGTCCTGCGGAATACCATCGCCGGTGTCTGTGACGGAAATATTGACCCTGCCGTTGTTCAGCGACTGGCGGATAGCGACGCGCTTGTCGGCGCCCGTGTAGGTTATGGCGTTGTTGATAAGATTGCAGAGTACCTGGAGGATGCGGGACTCGTCGGAGTAAACATAAAGCTCTTCATTATATTCAAAGGTTATGTTATAGCCTTCTCTTTCGCAGAGCTTGGCGTATCTGGCGACGGCATTTTTGACCGAATCGGTAATACAGAAGTAACCGCATTCGAATTTCTGCTGTCCGGAGCTGAATCTGGAAATGTCAAGCACGTCATTTACCAGGGAGGTGAGACGGTTTGCCTCATCTATGATTATCTGAATGTTTTCCGGGGTATTTTCACCGGGAAGATCGCGGATCACCTCGCCGTAACCGGTTATCATGGTCAGAGGAGTACGAAGGTCGTGTGAGATATTTGCGATAAGCTCGCGGCAGAGATCGTCCACCTTTGAAAGCTCAGAGGCGGCGGTATTCAGCGTTCTTCCGAGCTCGGCGGCCTCACGGAAGCCTTCTTCGCTGAAGGACGCGCTGTAATCGCGCTTTGCGAGACGTTTTGCCGAGACGTTAAGCTCCTCTATGGGCTTTGATATACTGCGCGAAAAGATTAGAGCAAGCACTACCGAAAGCACCGCAAGAAGAACTGAAATCAGTATAAGCAGATAGAAAAGCGTCCTCGTGGTGGAAGACACGGGAGATATAACAGAATTGAGCAGAATGAACAGCTTCCGTCCGGAGGCGGTCTCCTTTACCGCGGAATATATCATGATTTCCGGTTCATCGGTGTCGGGATTGAAATCCTCGTCGATGAGCAGGTAGCTTTTTGATTTTGTATCAAAACGGAAATGCTGCATGACGCAGCCGTTTTCGCTGTTTAGCGCGTTGTTGTACAGCGTAATGAGCGAATAGCTCTGAACGTTGTGGATGGCGCAGTTCTGCTGTGTGTGGATGTTTACCGTTTTGGTGACAGGGATATCGTTGCTGACGCGCATGATAAGCACACAGAGATCGGTTCTGTAAGCGATATTTTCCGCTGTTTCGCTGAGATCGGATGAATCAATATGTTCGGTTATCTTTTCGGCGGCGGAGGTTATCTCCGCTGTCTTTATGGATTTGTAGATCGAATCGAGAAACACGACCTGACAAAGCCACAATATCACGATTATGATCGCGCTGAACAGCGCGAGAGTGAGGAATATCCTCACCCGTATCGGTGCGCCGCCGATATGCTTTCGACTTTTTTCGCCTGCAGCAGGAGCAGGGTTATAAGAATCGGTGTTGATGTTCATGGCTGATTATCGGTCTGTCTCGAAGCGGTACCCGACGGAGCGCAGGGTGACGATAAATTTCGCGTATCTGCCGAGAGATTTGCGCAGCAGCTTTATATGCGTGTCAAGAGTGCGGTCATCGCCGTAGAAATCATAGCCCCAGACCTCGGTGATAAGCTTCTCGCGGGACAGCGCGATATTCCTGTTGCGCAGCATATAGAAAAACAGGTCGTATTCCTTTGGCGACATATCGACTCTTTCTCCGTCGATATAAACAAGCCTTGCGGTGAAATCGGCGGTAAGTCCCTCGATTTTTATTATCTCGTTTTCCGATTTGGGAGCCTTGTTTACTCTTTTGAGTACCGCTCCTATGCGGAGCATAAGCTCCTTAGGAGAAAAGGGCTTGACCACATAATCGTCTATGCCAAGCTCGAAGCCGTTGACCTTGTCGTATTCCTCGCCTCTTGCCGAAAGCATGATTATGGGAGTGTCGCAGCTTTTCTTTATCTCGCGGCAGGCGGAGAAGCCGTCAAGCTCAGGCATCATTATGTCCATGATTATAATATCGAAATTTCTGCGGCGGCAGGTAAGCACGGCTTCCATTCCGTTTGCGGCTTCGGTGACGTCATAGCCCTCGAATTCCGCGTATTTACGGATAAGCCTGCGTATCATCTCTTCATCGTCAACAACAAGAATATCAGGCATATATTTCCGTCCTTTCAGAGATACTGGACATAAATGTCCGTGCATAAATGTCCGTGCGGGTCCGATAAAAGCATATCGGGAGCGGATCGTGCTAAAATCCGTTCCCTGACATGCTTTATTGTGAGATCTGTGAGGTATTTGATGCGGATAAATCAGTTCTCGGTTTCCGGGGTGCTGGGGGTATTCTCTACGAGAGTAAGCTCCACGTCTGTCATCTCGGTGCGTCCGCGCTTGAAATCGGTAACGCGCGCCACCGTGATCTTCACCTTATCACCTACATGATACTCGGAATTGAGCAGAGCTTTCACGTCGCCGAGAGTACTTACGGAAATACCGTCGATGGCGATGATCCTGTCTCCGAATTCGAGACCGCCCTCCTGCTGGAGCTCGGTATTGTATTCGGTGAAGTATACGCCGTATTCGGTAACATAATTGAGGATGGCGGCGTTTTCGGAGGAACGGAGCGACCAGTAATCCTGGGAGTCAAGAATCTCGCAGACATAAACGCCAAGCGCGGGTCTGCCCTTGATATAGCCGTAGCTGATGAGCTGTTCGGCAACATAGACGGCGTCGTTGATCGGGATGGCGAAGCCGAGGCCTTCAATGCCGCTGCCCGAGGATTTTGCGTTTACGATACCGATAAGCTCGGCATTGATATTGAACAGACCGCCTCCGGAGTTGCCGGGATTGATGGCGGCGTTCGTCTGGAGAACGTTGTACTTCTGAGAATCTATTTCGACCTCGCGGTCAAGAGCGGAGATAATGCCGTTTGTGACAGTGCCGCCGAGCTCGCCGAGAGGATTGCCGATGGCGATCGCGTCCTCGCCCACCACCAGTCTGTCAGAGTCGCCGATAATCGCGTGGGGAAGTCCGGTCACGTTTATCTTGATAACGCCGATATCGGTAACGCTGTCCGAACCGATCAGAGCAGCGTCGTAGGACATACCGTCGGTCATCTTGACTGTGATTGCGGTCGCGTTCTCGATAACGTGCGCGCAGGTGATGATGTAACCGTCTTCGGAGATAATAACGCCGCTTCCGGCTCCGCTGGTTATGTAGTTGCCGAAGAAGGAGGAGGTCTCTACGGCCTCGGTCACGATCTCAACCACACAGTCTGAGGCTTTAGCCGCTACGTTGGCGATGGCTGTGCTGTCGCTGGAAGTACCCTTGTTTTCTTCGGGTGTGACAGACTTGTAGATAACGCTGCTGTCTCCTCCGGAATTGGAGTTGTCTTTACCGCCCACGTCAAGTATGAGCTTGGACTGTCCGTCGTCGCTGTTTCCCGTCAGCTTCGAGGCAAGTATCGCGCCTCCGAAGCCAGCGGCGCCCGAAAGAAGAATGCAGACCACCAGCAGAACGGCGACTGCTCCGGCGGACATGCCGCCCTGTCTTTTGGCTTTCTTGGCTTTTCTCTTTGAGCCGTTATCTGCGGGAGAAGGGACGGATGAGTACATGTTTCCGTTGTTGTATGCGCCGCCCGCGTTATATGCGGTATTGGCTGTATAGGCATTGTTTGCGGAATAGGCATTGGAACCGTAACCGTTCGCTCCGTAGGTATTGCCGGGGGTATAACCGCCGTTGGGACGGTATGCGTTTGCGGTATAGGCGGTATTTGGATTCTGCGCCGCATTTTGCGCCGCATTCTGCGGACGGACATTGGGATTGTTTGCCGAATATACGTAACTGTACTCTCCGCTGTTCTGAGACGGTACCTGACTGTAGGGCGCGTTCTGAGGCTGCTGCTGTGTCTGCTGAGGCTGCTGATACCGGGGCTGTGCCTGCTGCTGAGGCTGAACATTGTCTGTCTTGGCGGATGTGTCCGGGTCTGCGGCTTCCGCTCTCTCGAACAGAGTCTGCTGTGCGGCGGTGTTTTCGGCTGTATCCTGTTTTGCTTCTGCCGCCGCGGACGGAGCAGTGCTTTCGCCTGAGTTCACGGCTGCGTTTTCGTTTTCATTTTCATTTACGTTCATGTTATCTTCGCTGTACATAATCTATCTTCCTCCTGCTTAAAGTGTTGATTGCTTCGGGCTGACCGTATATAAGACTCCGATACCTGTCTTTTTGTTCCGCTTATATACACATTACAGGCACTTTCATCCTGTGTGATCATATTATAATGCGGCTATGTGACGGTAATATGATTATAAATGAAAATGTTTCTGAAAACCGCGTTTTTGTCGCATATATGCATGATATGACGAATACCGTCCGAATTGTGCCGTTGTTGTTGAATTATTTATAATTGTGTGATATAATTACAATGTATATTTATGCGATTGTCAGATAACAGATGGTCGTCTGTTATCTGATATGCATGATGATGTTCAGAAGAGGAATTATGAAAAAGCAGTATAAAGGCGGACTTCACATACATACGAAGGTGAGCGACGGGGCGAAAACTCCCGAGGAAACACTGAAAGAATACAGAGCCGCCGGATATGATTTCGTCGCGCTGACCGATCACTGGAAACAGAACGCTGAAAGCGAATATGAGGGAATGAAGGTGTTTTCGGGCATCGAATGTGACGTCGGCGACAACACGGCGGACGGAGTATATCACATCATAGGCGTGGGGCTTAAATGTCCCATCGGGATAACCAAAAACGACGCTTACCGTCTCGAAGGCTCGGTGAAAAGGACACAGCTCTGCATCGACGCGATAAACGCGGCGGGAGGCGCGGCGATACTGGCTCATCCTGCCTGGTCGCTGAACCGTCCGGAGGATATAATCAAGCTTCACGGTCTTGCCGGCGCGGAGATATACAATGCGGTGTCCGACATAGTGCCGTACAACAGCAGCCGCGCGGACTCCGCTTCGATTCTTGATATTCTTGCCTCAGCCGGATGCCGTTTTGCGCTTCACGCGGCGGATGACACCCATTTCTGGAAGGGCGAGGCGCGAAGCTCCTTCGTGTATACTTCGGACAGCGATTATTTTTCCGCGATAAAAAACGGCGATCTCTACGCCTCACGCGGACCGCGGCTGGAGGTCACAAGGGATGGCAATAAGCTTCACCTTGAATGTACGCCGGTAAACACCATAACGGCGCAGACCGGAGCCGTCTGGATAAGCGGAAGATGTATCTGCGGCGAGGATCTGACAGAGAGAGAATATACCGTTACCGAGCGTGACATCTGGGCGAGATTTGAGATCACCGACAGCGCGGGCAATAAGGCATGGAGCGGATATTACGGAGTGCAGTGAACATGACAGAGAACATTACATATCACAATGGAAGAATCACCCGCGCGGACCGCATAAGAACGGGCGGGACATTTCCGAGGATAATATGGCTGACCGGACTTTCCGGTTCGGGCAAATCCACGATAGCGGTGCTGACGGAGCAGCTTCTTACGGAAAACGGACTGCGAGCCTATCTGCTTGACGGAGACAATCTCCGTTTCGGACTTAATGCCGGACTGGGATTTTCCGAAGAAGACAGAACGGAGAATATCCGACGTATTGCCGAAGCCGCAAGGCTTATCGCCGACAGCGGATGCATCGCCATTGTTTCCGCCATATCTCCCATGAAGGCAATGAGGGACAATGCGCGGAGTATCGCGGAAAAGGCAGGCGTAGCCTTTACCGAGGTATATGTCGATACTCCTGTTGAGGAGTGCGCGAGACGTGACGTCAAGGGACTTTACGCGAAGGCTTTCGCCGGAGAGATAAAGAATTTCACCGGCGTTTCCTCGCCCTACGAGGCTCCCGAATCCCCCGACCTTCTTATAAAATGGGACGAGACCCGCAGCGCGGAGGATGAAGCCGGGAGACTCTACGACTTTATCGTAGGTATGCAGCCCGACCGCGAGCATATACTTGAAGTGATGAAGGACGCTGCCGTAAAGGCTGGAGAGAAGATACTGGAGATATACAGCCGGGATTTCTCGGTGCAGATAAAGGACGACAGGTCTCCCCTTACCGAAGCCGATCTTGCGGCAAACGGTATAATCACCGAGATACTGACGAAGGATTTTCCCTGCATCGCCCTGCTGACCGAGGAAAACGAGGACAGCCTGTCCCGTATGCGCAGCCGCTTCTGCTTCGTGGTCGATCCTCTTGACGGCACGAAGGAATTCATAAAGCGCAACGGCGAATTTACCGTGAATATCGCGCTGGTCGAGGAACATCGCAGCGTAATGGGCGTTATTTATGTGCCCGTGACGGGAGAGCTGTATTACGCGCGTGAGGGCTTCGGAGCGTACAGAACCGTAAACGGCAGTACCGACAAGCTCCGCGTGTCCGACAGAACTGACGGGATAATCATGATGGAGAGCCGTTCTCATTCGGGCGGCAAGGACAATATGCTTACCGACGAGTACCGTGCGAAGGTAGCCGAGGTGATCTCCGCCGGAAGCTCTCTCAAGGGATGCCGCATTGCTGAGGGAATGGCGGACGTATATTACCGTCACGGCCCCACGATGGAGTGGGACACCGCCGCGATGCAGATAATCTGCGAGGAAGCAGGAGCGATATTCCGCCAGCTCGACGGCTACGACAGTCCGATGTATTATAACCGCACCCATACCCGCAACGACATGGGATTCTATATTGTAAACCGAAAAGAAAACATACAGTAATCCGTATTTGATAATGAGGTGAAAGATAATGGATCATCTTGACGAATTGGAAAACAAAAGTATACATATTCTTCGTGAAGCCTACAGCCAGTTCAAGAGCCTGTGTATGCTGTGGTCGATAGGCAAGGACAGCACTGTTCTGCTCTGTCTTGCCCGCCGCGCATTTTTCGGTCAGGTTCCTTTTCCGCTTGTACACGTTGATACCCACTACAAGATCCCCGAAATGATAGAGTACCGCGACCGTCTCGCAAGAGAATGGCATCTCGATATGATATACGGCGAGAACAGGGAAGCTCTTGACGCCAAGCGCACTTTCCCCGACGGCAACTGCACCCGTCTCGAATGCTGCAAAAACCTCAAGACCGAGGCGCTCGCCCATACTCTCGCCGGCGACTGGCCCCGTTACCGCATGAACCACGATACCGGAATGTATGAGCGCGATACAAATACCGAGCCCTACACCGGCGTTATCGTCGGCGTGCGCGCCGATGAAGAGGGAAGCCGTTCCAAGGAAAGGTATTTCTCGCCCCGTGACAAGAACAACGACTGGGATATCGGAGATCAGCCCCCCGAATTCTGGGGACAGTACAAGACCGACTTCGCTCCCGGCACTCATGTCCGCATTCATCCTCTGCTTGACTGGACCGAGCTTGACGTATGGGAATACATCAGACGTGAAAACGTGCCCGTAGTGTCCCTCTATTTCGACCAGGGCGAGGGTAAGCGTTACCGTTCTCTGGGATGCTGGCCCTGCACGAAGCCGGTTGAATCCACAGCGAAGAACCTCGACGAAGTCATCGAGGAGCTGAAGACCGGTAAGTTTGCCAATATTGCCGAGCGTTCAGGCCGTGAACAGGACAAAGAGGACGGTGGAGGACTCGAAGAGCTCCGCAAGAACGGTTATATGTGATCTACGGTCAGCCGATTTTATCAACGGGGATGCGCTCTGCGTCCCCATGTTTTGTAATGAATAAGTGTCTGATATGCTCCCGAGGATAAACATTATGAATAAAATATCTCAGCGGAAGCTCACGCTTCGTCTGCTTTCGCTTCTGCTCTGTGCCGTTCTGGGTATTTCCGCCCTCGCGGGATGCGGAATGTCGGATCTGCTCGACGAGGAGGACGCGCAGTATATTGCCGATGAGCTTGAATCGCTTATAAGCGGCCTTGCCGATGATTTTGAAGAGGACGACGATCCGCAGGATATTACCGTTATCGATACCGAGCCTCCGCAATCCGAAGCGTCCGAAACAATAGCGGAAGATACCGAACCGGAACCCGTCGAGACCGAGCCTCCCGTCACCGAAGCTCCCGAAACAAAGGCTCCCGAGACAGAGCCTCCCGTCACCGAAACTCCCGAAACGAAGGCTCCCGAAACAGAGCCTCCCGTCACCGAAGCGCCTGAAACCAAACCCGCGATAGACGAGGACGGAGTATATTACAAAAAGGATGACGTCGCGCTCTACATCCACACCTACGGCCGTCTTCCGAAAAATTACATAACCAAAAGCGAGGCTCAGGATCTGGGATGGCCCGGAGGAGGTCTCGAAAAATACGCGCCGGGCAAATGCATCGGCGGCGACTATTTCGGAAACTACGAGGGACTGCTGCCCAAAAAGAAGGGCAGACAATACACCGAGTGCGATATTGATACCTATAAGAAGTCCTCAAGAGGCGCAAAGCGCATTATTTTCTCAAATGACGGACTTATATACTATACCGACGATCATTACGAGAGCTTTACTCTGCTCTACGGAGAGGAATGATAAAAAATGGCCTGCATAAATGTTACGGTTGACTGCCGCGGCATAGAAAACCGTTCCGCCCTTCATGATATGATAAGAGGTCAGCTTGCCCCCGAACTGGACAGGAACGGAATAGAATATATCGGAAACAACCTCGACGCGCTTCACGACGTGCTTACCTCAATGAAGGAGAAGCCGGAGTTTACCCTGATCTGTCCCGAGTCTGCCCGTGAAAACGTGGGCGTGTATATCGATGCGCTGTGCGGTATGCTCGAGGATACCTCGATAAAAGTCACGATAAAGTAATAAACGGTTATGAAGAAAAGAGAATACACCTACCAGGATACTCTGTATACCTGCTATTTCGCCTACATAACACAGGCGATCATAGTAAATCTGCCGCCCACGCTGTTCATAGTCTTCCGTGAACGCTTCGGACTGTCATACGCGCAGCTGAGCTTTCTCGTTCTGCTGAATTTCTTCACGCAGATAGGAGTGGATTTGCTGTCGATAAAGATTACGAAGCTGCTGGGGTATCGCAGATATGTGGTTATTGCCCATATTCTTGCATCTATCGGACTGGTGATGATGGGAATATTTCCCGAAATGGCCGGAAGCGGAACGCCAGCCTATGCCGCGCTGCTTCTCTGCACGGTGCTGTTTTCGGCGGGAAGCGGAATAATCGAGGTACTCGTCAGCCCTATCGTCGAGGCTGTACCCGGAGACGCCAAGGCTTCGACAATGTCGCTGCTCCACGGCTTTTACAGCTGGGGACAGGTCATTGTGGTGATGCTGACCACTATCATTCTCGCGTTGATAGGACACGACCTGTGGTATGTGCTTCCGATAGTCTGGGCGGTGATACCGGCTTTCAATATTTACCGTTTTTCGGTAGTTCCGATAAACGAGCTTGAGGACGGCGATGAGAAAAGCGTTCCGCTGCGTGAGCTTTTCCGCAAAAAGGTGTTTATCTGCATAGTTCTGATGATGATATGCTCAGGTGCGTCCGAACAGTCCATGTCCCAGTGGGCTTCGCTCTTTGCGGAGCGCGGTCTGGGAGTTACCAAGACTGTGGGAGACCTTCTCGGACCCTGCCTCTTTGCGGTATTTATGGGTGTGGGAAGAACCGCCTACGGTCTGTTCGGTCAGAAGATCAATCCGGCGAAAGCAATATGGCTGCTTTCCTTCGGCTGTGTTGCCTGCTATGCTATGACGGTATTCTCGTCGAACGCGGTGCTGGGACTTGCCGCCTGCGCGCTCTGCGGCTTTATGGTATCGCTTATGTGGCCGGGAATGCTGTCGGTGGCTTCGGCGGCCTACCCCGGAGGCGGAACTCCGATGTTCTCCGTGCTCGCCATGGGCGGAGATATAGGATGCTCCTTCGGCCCGTGGCTTACAGGCATGGTTTCCGATTCGGTAATAAAATACAGCACGCTGGGTGAAAGCGCGGGTCTGCATTACGGACTCGGAGCCGCTGCGATTTTCCCTGTAATCATGGTGCTGATAATGCCGGTGATATTCGCGGGTAACAAAAATAAACCGTCGAAAAAAGGTTCGTGAAATGGAAAAAGTAAAAGGCGTTCTTGCTCCCCTCGACAGAAAAAAATTCATACTGTCCGTTATCGTTCTGATGTTTGCGCTTCCGGCGGCAGTTTCCTTCGGACTCGGCTGCCTGCTTGAATATATCAGCGGTGACATAATGATGGAAGGGCTGTACAATGTTCTTGACGTTGTGAATACCGCGCTGACATATATTCTGCCCTATTTCGCCGTTGCGCTGTGTATGTGCTTTATGATGTATTTCACGGGCATAAAGCGCGCCGGAGGGGTCGCTCTCTGCGCGGTTTCCCTGATTCTGCCCTATGCCGCTTCGGTTATTTCGGGCGCGATATTCATCTCTGAGCTGCGCACGAATCTGGTATACTATTCGCTGCTCTTCGGAGTGAACTGCCTGCTTTTCAGACTGCTCCCGCTGTTTGTGTCGCTGACAGCCGCGGGACTGTGCATTATCCATGACGAAGGTGCTTATGACAGGACGCTGATGCGCAGTATACGATGGGCGGTGATATTCTTCGCGGCGGCAGATCTGGGATATGAGATATATCTAACGGTGAATTTCGTGATCGAGCTTACCACAGAGTATTTCAGAGCCGCTACCGTCCCGGAGGTAGTTTCGGTCGTCCTCGGTTATGTTATCGCGGCGGCGAAAAACGTGCTTGGTTATTATCTGATGCTTCTGACGGTTAAATTTGTCCGCGACGAAAAAAGTGAAAATGAATAAAAATCTGCTCTGTGCCGTTAATTCGACGCAGAGCAGTATTTTATCTGACGTTTATTTTGTGTAGTCCTCGCAGGCCCTGATGTAGGCAAGGAGATTTTCCAGCGCGACCTCGGGTTCAAGCAGATGAGTGGGACAGACCAGCAGTCCGCCGTGCTCTCCCGCGATATCGAGGTTTTCAAACACCTTGCGGCGCACTTCGTCGGGAGTGCCGAAGGGCATGACGCTCTGAGTACCTATCGTTCCGTGGAATGAAAGTCTGTCGCCGAATTTTTCGTGGATTTCGGCGAAGTCCATACATTCGGGCTGAACCGGGTCGAGCACGTCAACTCCCGCTTCGATGAGCTGGGGTATGAGCTCTGTCACATGTCCGCATGAATGATAGAATATCACGATATCCGGATTTATCTCATGCGCCGCATCGATAACCCTTTTCAGACGGGGTTTGAGCCAGTCGCCGTAGAGACTTTCGCTCATCATGATGGAATGCTGCATTCCTATATCGTCGCCCAGGAATATGGCGTCCGCTCCGGCCTCGGCAAAGGTTTTGGCACGCAGTACGGCCAGCTCCGTTACCTTATCCAGAAGCACCGTGGCCATGTCGTCGTCGCTCATCATGTCGCAGAACAGGTTTTCCATACCCCGCATATACCATGCAGTTTCCCAGACGGTACACTGCATATAGCCCTGTACAGCCTTGCCTTCGCTGTGCGCACGTTCCGCCTGAGCTTTCATGTCCTCAAAATTATCATGGTTGAATTCGGGGAAGGGATACTCTTCGATCTGCTCAACCGAATCGAAATTCTCCATGGGATGGTGCATATAGGTCATGTGAAACGCGGCGGCGGAGCCCGGCTCGTGGGCTACTCCCCAGCCGTCTATTGTCGTACCGGGCTTGAAATTCTTATCGGAATAGTATTTTTTCAGAAATTCGTCGGGTGAGGCGTATTTTGCTGACATTCCGTAAAGATTAAAGCTCTCGCCTCTGAAAGCTATAGGGTGTTCCTTTGTATATTCGTTGTATTTTTCCGCAAGAGAGGGACACATATTAAAGTTTACCGGTATAAAATCATATCCTCTGCGCTTTGCGATGGATATAAAATTTTCTCTGTCTGTCATTTTGGCATAATCCTCTGCACATATTTATTACAGGTGAGATTATACCACGGAAAAGAGCGAAAGTCAATACAAAAGCTGTGCGGAATGACTATTGACAAAGCGCGGCGTTTTTGGTATAATTACAGCGAAGAAAATGTATGTGACAGTACAGCGGAATATACCGAAAAAATCTCGAAAGGATAAAAATATGGACAAAATCAGAATCGGCGTCTTCGGAGGAAGACGCGGCAGCAATTACATCGACCTGATGAAGACCTTCAAGGAGATCGAAATCATCGCCATCTGCGACTGGGATATCGACCGTCTGAACTGCAGAAATTCGGTTCCCGGCGCGAAGCTCTTCAAGGAATTTGACGAATTTCTCGCGTGGGGCAAGGAAAACGGCATGAACGCCATGTTCCTGGCAAACTACTTCCATCAGCACGCTCCTTTCGCTATCAAGGCAATGGAAGCCGGCATGGACGTTGTAAGCGAATGTACCTCCGGCGGTACGCTCAAGGAGTGCGTTGAGCTGGTTGAATGTGTCGAGCGCACCGGCAGAAAGTATATGATCGCCGAGAACTATCCCTTCATGGTGGAAAATCAGCAGATCGCAAAGCTCTACAGGGACGGCGTTCTGGGCAGAGCAATGTATGCTGAGGGCGAATACAACCACGGAGGTCCCGGCGACAGCGTATTCTGCGACGGTCAGGACGAGTGGCACTGGAGAGCATGGCTTGCGAGAACCTATTACAATACTCACGCAATGGGTCCCCTTATGTATATGACCAATTCCATGCCCAAGTACGTATCCGCGAGAGCGGCTCATTCCGATTATCTGTACAGCTACAAGAAGTACCGCCACAACTATGACGGCACCGCTTATATGTTCTGCGAGATGGACAACGGCATGATCGCCCGCTTCACAGGCTGCACCGCAGTACCCTCCGATTACAGCCGTTACCGTCTTATCGGCGATACGGCAAGCGCGGAATGGGGAGGATATACCCCCGGTCAGCAGGTCAGATTATACTGGCACGATTACACCCGTCCCGAAGGACAGGA
The DNA here is from genome assembly GCA_045627165.1 of Eubacteriales bacterium. Lineage (GTDB taxonomy): Bacteria > Bacillota > Clostridia > Oscillospirales > CAG-272 > JAZQNC01. The sequence goes on along the minus strand of JAZQNC010000172.1, from coordinate 11,816 downwards.
AGAAACCGTCAAGTATCTGCCCGTTGAAATGCCCGACCTCGGCGAAAAGGGCGAAAAGGCGAAGGCGGCAGGTCACGGCGGCGGAGACTTCTGGATCGTGCAGAACATGATCGACTACTTCATCAACGATGAAGTCCCGTTCTTCGACGTATACAAGGGCGCGGCTATGTCCGCGACCGCAATTCTCGGCTGGAAGAGCTGTCTCAACCACGGTGAGAATTACAAGGTTCCCGATTTCCGCAGCCTCAAGGAACGCAACGAGGTGCGTGATGACGACCTCACTCCCTTCCCCGGCAAGAACGGCGAGCCCAATACTATTCTTTGCTCCGTTCCTTTCCTCGGCTGACAGGGTTCGGACGATAGAAAAGGTCAGTCCCGTTTTTAGGACTGCGATATTCCCTAAGTAAAACATCAGGCTTCCCGGTGCTGATATGCGCTCATAACGAGCGGTCAGATCGGGAAGCCTTTTTGTGTTTGCTGTGTTTGATAATAGTTTATTTACCTATATTCCGCGTATGTGCTTTACCGCGTCGATCACTGCGGAGATATTGATACCGCTTTCCCACGGGCGGTTGCGGCAGTTGTACGGAATGCCCTCACGGTAATATTCCGACCAGCTTCCCGATTCGTCAAGGGCTTCGAGCGTTTTATCCAGCATTTCGGAGCAGCAGGGCGAATCTGTTTTGACAAGGGCTTCGAGCAGATAGGCGTAGTCGTAGCCGGTCGCGGTTTCTCCGTCGGCAGAGGAGTACACGTTTCCGCGCTTTTCGAGCGCATCGAGGAAGGGCTTCACCGTTTGGGATTTTTCTTCGTCGGTCAGTATGTCAAAGCCGTGCCAGAACACCGAAAGGGAGACAGAGCCGAGCATACGGGGATTCTTCTCCGGTATCGGGATTCCGGGAGACGTGAAGCAGTCCGGACAGGCATACAGACCGTCTTCCCTGCGTTCAAGCCATGTCAGCGGCGCGGGCTTATGAGCAAGCTCGCAGTAATCGCAGTAGCCGAAATGGAAGCGCGGAAGCACCGCGTATTTTTCACGAAGAGGCTGATTTGCGTACAGTCTGCCATCGATTATGAAATTTTCACGGAAGCTGTTCTTTGCTTCGTTCAGCGCCGTGCCGAGCTTTCCGTCATCGCCGAAATATCCGATGTATTTTTCGACGCTCTGAATAAAGAGCATGGTGGATTCTGCGGAGCCGTGATAGAGAAAGCATCTCGGGAACATTCCGCCGGCAATATAGGTCTCGTCTCCGGAAAATCCGGTCATGCCTCTGACGACGTGGCCGCACTGTACCGACGCGGCGTAGGAAAGCATCGGACGGAGTTTTTCAAGCCATCCGAAATCCGACTGTGCTTCCGCGCAGAAAAACGCGGTCAGCATCACATATGCGGGAACCTCCACCTCATCGTTTGAAAAAACGAGACGGCCGTCGAAATTTCCCATAGTCTCGGCGTTGTGGATATTGCCGTATCTTGTGAATTTTTCGTTCCAGAATTCAACGATCTTCTTCGCGTCGTCAACAAGTCCGAGACTGATAAGCCCCCTCGCGGTACCCGCCTGATCGCGGACATAAGCCATCGGGTAATAATGACCTGCGGCGATCCCTCCGTCGCGGGACTGCTGAGTTTTTATGGTGTAGGCAACGCTTTCTTCAATATCCTCAATGCCGGGATACTTCGTTATTCCGGCAAAATAAGCCTTCCAGTATTCATCCGAGCTGCGCTGTACAGCCTCCGTGTCGGTATATGAAGGCAGAACGGGAGAGCGGGCGTTGTCGGTATCGAGACGAAGCGCACGGACGATTATGCAGCCCTCGCCCTGTGAAATCATGATACTGCCGCCGTCGAAAGATGCGCATCCGCCGCAGCTGATGTAAAGACGGTATTCTCCGGTGCAGACTACGCTCGTGAAATACATGGTGCCTTTGGGAAGGACAGCGACAGTACCGCCGTTTTCGCTGTACGTTCTGCAGTTCGGATGTGTCTTTACCGAAATGACCGCGCCGCATTCGGCGCTCACCCTGCGCACGAATATATTCGAGTGCGGATCAAGCACATCATCAAACGTAACACTGCCGCTGCCGGTTTCCGCGCGGCAGGTCCAGTTTCCCAGACTCCGTGCCGGAATATCATATCCTATGCAGTTTTCAAGCTCAAGGGAAGCTATGGAAGGTGAAGAATAGTCGCCGGCGAACATTGAAATGATGTTCGGACCCTGTCCGTATATGAGAAAGCTTCCGTTTCCGAATGAATGGATGGCGTTTGTGTTTTTCATTGCGTCATACTCCTGTAATCAGCTTTTTCAGATACTGTCCCGTATAGGAGCGTTCACAGAGAGCGACCTCTTCGGGTGTACCGCAGGCGACGATCGTACCGCCGCCGTCTCCTCCCTCCGGACCGAGGTCGATGATGTAGTCGGCGATCTTTATCATGTCAAGGTTGTGTTCGATAACGCATACGGTGTTGCCCAGCTCCACAAGACGCATGAGAACTTCGATGAGCTTCGCCACGTCAGCGGTGTGCAGACCGGTGGTGGGTTCGTCGAGGATGTAGAAGGTCTTTCCGGTGTTGCGCTTGGAAAGCTCGGTAGCCAGCTTGACGCGCTGAGCCTCGCCGCCTGACAGCGTTACAGAAGACTGCCCTATGCGGATATATCCGAGTCCCACGTCAACCATGGTCTGAAGCTTGCGTTTAAGGGACGGAAAAGCGGAGAAAAACTCAACTCCCTCGTCTACCGTCATTTCAAGAACGTCGTATATGTTTTTACCCTTGTATCTGCATTCGAGGGTGTCGCGGTTATAACGCTTTCCGTGACATACCTCGCAGGTAACGTATACGTCGGGAAGAAAATGCATCTCGATTTTTCTTACGCCGTCGCCGTCACAGGCCTCGCAGCGTCCGCTCTTTATGTTGAAAGAGAAGCGTCCGGGACCGTAACCGCGCATTTTCGCTTCGGGAGTCTGCGCGAAAAGCTCGCGGATATCTGTGAACAGTCCGGTATAGGTAGCGGGATTGGAGCGCGGAGTGCGCCCTATGGGACTCTGGTCAATGGCAATTACCTTGTCCAGAAATTCCATTCCCTCTATTCTGTCGTGTTTTCCCGGGAATGTGTAGGCGCGGTTAAGCTCACGGGCAAGGCTGTTGTATACTATGGAATTTATAAGCGAGGATTTTCCCGAGCCGGATACTCCGGTAACGCAGACAAAGCAGCCGAGAGGAATTTTCACGTCGATGTTTTTCAGATTGTGCTGAGCGGCTCCGTAAATCGAGAGAAAATGTCCGTTGCCCGGCCTTCTTGTTTCGGGTACCGCAATTTTCAGCCTTCCCGACAGATAATTTCCGGTGACCGAGTCGGTGTTTGCGCATATCTCTTCGGGCGTACCCTGTGCGACTATTCTTCCGCCGTTCACTCCGGCGCCGGGACCGATATCCACTATATAATCCGAAGCGAGCATGGTCTCCTCGTCGTGTTCGACAACGATGACCGTGTTGCCCACATCCCGAAGGTTTTTAAGCGTTTCTATGAGCTTGTGGTTGTCGCGCTGATGCAGACCTATAGAAGGTTCGTCAAGGATATAAAGCACGCCCATAAGCGAGGAGCCTATCTGTGTCGCAAGCCTGATCCGCTGAGCTTCGCCGCCGGACAACGTACCCGCGCGGCGCGAAAGGGTGAGATAGTCAAGTCCCACGCTGCGCAGAAATCCCAGACGCGCGCGGATTTCTTTCAGTATTTCCTTTGCGATTATCTGTTCGGTTTCGGTAAGCTCAAGACTGTTGGTGAAATCGAGAGCCTGCGTTACCTGCATGGCGCAGTACTGATGAATATTCAGCCCGCCGACGGTGACCGCGAGCACCTCGGGCTTCAATCTCGTTCCCTGACACACGGGGCATATCTGTGGCTCTATGAATTCCTCGTAGTATTCGTCGTTGGTCTGATTGTAGCGTGTCTGAATGATGTTTATTATGCCGTCAAATGTGACCTCTCTCGTATTTTTCGAGCCGTTGTCAAAGAATGATACTTCCCTTGAAACAGTGTATCTCTCGCTGCCCGTACCGTATTTGAGTATTTCGAGAGCCTTCTTTGAAAACTTTTCTATGGGAGTGTCAAGGTCGAAGCCGTGCTTCTTTCCCGCCTGATATATGATCGCGCCGTACCAGGAGTTTTCGTCAAGGGTCTTGAAGCCGTTTACAAGTATCGCGCCCTGACGCAGAGAGAGAGAGGTGTCGCAGATCTTTTCAAAGCATATCACGTTCTTTTCGCCCAGCCCCGAACATTCGGGACACGCTCCCATGGGATTATTGAAAGAGAACATTCTCGGCGAAAGCTCGCCGAAGGTGACGCCGTGCTCCTCGCAGGCGTAATTCTGCGAAAAATCAAGCACTTCCGAGGTATTTCCCTCTGCGTCGAGAACGAATATTTTCACGTTGCCGTCGGCGGCCTTCAACGCGGTTTCGACCGAATCGCTGAGACGTGTGCGGAGGTCCGCCTTCATTACAAGACGGTCTATTACTATCTGAATGTCGTGCTTGATATTCTTGTCAAGCTCAGGCTTGTCGGGAAGCACGTAATCGTAGCCGTCTACTCTCACACGGGTGTAACCGTTTTTTACCGCGTCTCCGAAAACCTTTTCGTGCATACCTTTCTTTGAACGGACCACGGGAGCCGTTACCAGAAACCTTGTCCTTTCGGGCAGCTCCATTATGCGGTCGATTATCCTGTCGGTAGGCATACAGCGGATCTCCTTTCCGCAGACGGGACAATGGGGAATGCCTATCCTTGCGTATAGCAGACGGAGATAATCGTATATCTCGGTAACGGTACCCACGGTGGAACGGGGATTGCGGGAGGTGGTTTTCTGGTCGATGGAAATCGCCGGTGAAAGTCCCTCGATGAAGTCAACGTCCGGTTTATCCAGCTGACCGAGGAACATCCTCGCGTAGGAGGACAGCGACTCCACGAAACGTCGGTGTCCCTCGGCGTATATGGTGTCAAAAGCCAGCGAGGATTTTCCCGAGCCCGAAAGACCGGTGAATACGATCAGCTTGTCGCGGGGGATCGTAAGGTCAATGTTTTTGAGATTGTGTACCCGCACGCCGCGGAGGGATATTACGTTGTTTGTGCTCATTGCTTCTTTTCTCTCTGACTTCTTTCTCTTTTTCTCGGGATCATATGATAAACTTGTCGCTCTCCTCAAGATCGAGCAGATCGATTATATTTTCGGCGTTTGCCTTTTCGACGTTAAGTCCGCCCGGATGATGCGCGTCCGAACCGAAATAGAATTTGCAGCCTTCTTCCTTTGCGATTCTGTAACAGCGCAGAATGGAGTGCTTTTTTTCTTCCGGCAGTTTCAGAGAGTTGAAGTTCAGCTCGATTCCGCAGCCCTTATCGGCGCAGCGGGCGAATACTCTGTGAAATTCGCTGTCGGGTATAAGATCGAGGGTTTCGGCGGCGTGACCGCGGTTCATAAGCTCGCAGGTGAGATGGGCGATTCCCACCTTGCGGAAGGGAATGTCCATGTCGAGAACTGCGTCAAGTCTGCTCACCCACAGCTTTGCCCTTTCCTCCGTGCTTTCGTTTCCGCGGCAGGTGAAGCCGTCCATGTGCAGGTGAGTCGTCGGGATTATCACAAAATCGAAGCGGTCAAAGCATTCACGGCTCAGACCCAGAGTGCAGTTCATATCAAGGTCGGTTTCCGCGCCGAACAGAAAGCGTATGCCCTCCTTTTCGGGAAGCGGAAGGGCTTTCGAGATATAGTCGTAATTCTGAACGTCGTAAAATCCGAAGGGAATGATCCTCGGTACGTTCTCGTCCCAGAAATGGTCGGTAAGGCAGAGAGTCTTCAGACCTTCGGCTTCCGCGTACTGAAGCATTCTTTGCGGAGTCTGTTCCGCGTCTCCGGAGCAGAGAGAAAGACCTGAATGAAGATGAAGGTCATGGTCGAATATATATCTCATGATAACGTACCTCCTCAGTGCGTAAAGCTATCGTATATTACAGATATTACAGGATATTTTCGTAAAGGTAATCCAGCACCTCGCGGGCGATAAGTCCGTGTCCCGCCTCGGTGGGATGAACGTCGTCCCATATCCAGTATTTCGTGCCGGTTTCCTTTGAAGCTTCGTCGAATTTCTTCTGCAGCTTTACCAGTCCGCAGCCGTATTTTGCCGCGATCTCGGCGATCAGAGCCTGCTCAGCGGCGATGATTTCGGGCAGTTTTCTCTCGGTCTGATAGCAGAAGGGTTCAAGCAGGATTATCTTCACGCCGGGCAGAGCCGATTGCGTGCGCTCTATGAGCTGTGTCAGCCCCTGACGGTAATCGGCGGCGGTGAGATCACACTGACCGTAGGAATTGCGGTTCGCGTCGTTCACCCCGATAAGCAGAAGCATGATATCGGGCTTCAGCATAAGCGCATCATTTTCCCAGCGTATGTTAAGCTCAACGCAGGTCTCTCCGGAGACGGCGCGGTTGAAAAATTCAAATTTTCCCGGATATTTATACCCAAGCTCTGAGGCAACCACAAACTGCCAGCCGTGTCCTATCTGATGATTGAGGTCCCAGCGCTGTTCCTCGGTTTTGTAGCGGTTTCCGTCGGTTATGGAGTCACCCTGAAACAAAATACGCATTTCTACTGCCTTTCTGTACGGACAATGCCGTTATAAGTTAGATCAATCCTCTTTTTTTGACTTTTTCAGTCTGATAAAATAACACACGCCTATGACTGCCCACGCAAGAACAATCGACACAAGCAATACCACGGCGGTCGCGGGAAGCGGTCCAAGCTCCGCCTTTTCTGCAGAGGATGAGCTTATGCTGTCAAGGTGGTAGAGCGACACGGTGTCGGAATACAGTCCGTCTATATAACCGCTGTCTGCGATCTCGCCGCGGCGGACGGTCTTGACGGTACTCTCCACAAGATGCTCTGCCGCGCCGCGCAGAGACGCGGAGCCGTTGAATACAGGCGTGGTAAAGGTGTTTTCGGTATTTTCAAGCAGCAGAGCCGTCGCCTGAATCTTTACCGAATAGTGCTTTGAATCGAACTCGTCGGAGAGAGAAAGATATTCACTGTATTCCTCCGCGTTTCTCGCCTTTTCGGTTACGGGAACGTAGCCTTCGGTCTGGGCGTAGCCGATCTGGATATCGTTTGTGAGAAGATACTGGGCAAAGAGCCAGGAAGCCAGCACCTGACCGTTATCCCGCTTGTTGAATACGCAGATCGAAGGACCCTGGGAGATCATGGTAAGGCTGTTTTCGTCAAACTGGGGAATGGCGCGCACAGCGATCTCGAAATCCACAAGCTGATCCTCGCTTATGTCGAGCAGAGGCGCGTGAGGTCCCATCCAGGTCGCGCCCGCGGTGGAGTCTATGGCGAAGATACACTGACCCGCGTTGAGAAAGTTGGCGGGGTAGCTTGATATCTTGAAGGTCGAGAATGCGCCGGAGGGGACGTGGGACGCGGTTTCCAGCAGCAGAGACTTTGTGGTATCATTGAATATCAGCATATTGCCTTCGCTGTCCGAATAATTGTTTTCTCCGGTCTGCTTTTCCTTCTGCTTCAGCTGTGAGATAAGCATATTGTCGGTGGATTTGTATATGAAGGGGATCATGGTGCTCTGACCGTTTACTTCATATATGCCGTCGGCGTTCTTTTTTGTCGCCGCCTCGGATACCTCCCACACGAAATCCCATGTCAGCACATCGGGAAGGGTAAAGCCCAGCTTTTCGACAAAGGTTTTATTGATATAGCAGGCCTCGGTGGAGCGCATGAAGGGAATGGCGTAATAATGCTCGCCGAAGGCACATTCATCGAGATATTTGCCTATGACCTCGTTCCTTGCGGGTGAGTCGAATTTCAGCTCGCTGCCCGCGAAGCCGTACTTTTCGTTGTCGAACAGTCCCTCAAGAGGCACGACTACGTTTGTTCCGGTAAGGTATGTGGCGATATGGTCGGGGTAGGTTATGCAGACGTCGGGCGTGGTTCCGGTGGCGATATTGGTGATGACGTCATTGTATATCTTTGTATAGTCGGTATAGAGGCGAAGCTTGACGGTGACGTTGGGATAAAGCTTCTGAAAGTCCTCTATCGCTTTCTGATAGACATTCGTCTGCGCCTTGTTGGTATCATTTTTCGCCCAGAAGACTATTTCATAATTTTTCGAGCTGTCGAATTCATCGGGGATGACGAATTCGTTCAGCGTCTTTGAGCCGTGGCAGGAGGAGAGAGCCGTGAGAGACAAAACCGTGCAGATGAGAATGATTACCGATAATATTCTTTTCATCCCTTTGTGCCTCCTCTCGAAACACCTTCCATTATCTTTTTGCGGAATATGAGGAAAAGAACAATGAGAGGCAGGGAGATCACCACGACAGCCGCCATCATCGCTGGAATGTTGTCGCGTCCGAAGCCGTTTTCGCGTATTTCCTGAATACCGTTGGAAACGAGAAAATACGCCGACTCGTCTGTTACAAGACGGGGCCAGACATAGGAATTCCAGCACTCAATGATCTTGAGAATGGTGATCGTGACTATTGTGGGACGGCTTATGGGTATCATTACTTTGAGAAGATATTTCATGTCGGAGGTGCCGTCTATTTTCGCCGCCTTATACAGCTCGTCCGGTATGCCCTCGAAATTTTCTTTAAGCAGATAAATGTAGAATACCGAAGTGACCGAGGGAAGTATAAGACCGGTAAAGGTGTTGCGCAGGTCAAGATTCGTTATGGTGGCGTAGTTTGTGATTACCACAAGCTCGTTGGGTATCATCATCAGCGAGAGAAAGAGAGTAAAGGCGAGATTTTTGCCTCTGAATTCCAGCCTTGAGAAAGCGAATGCGGAAAGCACCGTAACCACCAGCATGGCGGCTGTGGTGATGAGCGTAAAGATTATGGTGTTCAGAAAATAATCCGCAAGATCCACCTCGGTAAACGCCGAGAGATAATTGGAGAGTGTGGGCTGCGCGGCGTAGAATTTCGGAATATATTCCGCGTTATATGAGCTGTAGCTCTTTATCGAAGTGAGCAGCATCCAGTAAAAGGGGAAAAGCACGATCACCGCCCACAGTGTGAGCAGCGCGTATATTATTATTTTGCCTATCCTTTTACGTCTGAGAGCGGACGCCTCGCTCTTTTCGTAATCAAATGAATCCGTCATCTCTTACCTCTTATCAATAATGCACATTTTTGTTGCTTATCATAAGATTGATAACCGTTATGGTCATAACTATCGCAAAGAGTATCAATGCCGCCGCGGAAGCGTAGGAAGGATATCCGCCGCTGCTGCCGTAAAGCATATCGTAAACATAGCCGACTATGGTGTTCATTCCGGCGGCATTTAGGTTGACTCCGAAAAGCGCAACCGCGTCGCTGTATGCCTTGAAGGCTCCGATAAAGCCGGTAATGATCAGATAGAATATCATGGGCGAGATCATGGGCAGTGTTATGCGGGTGAATACTCTCCACGCGGGAGTACCGTCGATCTTCGCGGCGTTGTAATAGTCCTGACGGACGGAGGCAAGCGCGCTGGTGAGGATGAGTATCTTAAATGGCAGAACTATCCATATCGTGTATATGCAGAGCACAAGCATTTTTGCCCAGTACGGACCGTCGATAAAATCCACCGGAGATATGCCGAACAGACTGAGCAGAAGGTTCATGAGTCCGTCGGAGTATGCGGTTTTCTTGAACAGGATCATGAATACCAGACCGACAGCCAGAGTATTTGTGACGTAGGGAAGAAAGAATACGGTCTGGTACAGCTCTCTGAGCTTCTTTATGGAATTGAGTCCGAGAGAGATAAGCAGTCCGAGACCTGTGGAAAGCGGAACGGTTATAATTACGAGAATAAAGGTATTCTTGACCGCGGACAGAAAATACGGGTCGTGAAGCACATAGGAGAAATTATATAATCCCGTACCGAAAAAGGTCTGCGACGCTGAATTATAACCCTCTTCCATGGAGTAAACCAGTACGTCCACCAGCGGATATACCATGAATACTCCCAGAAACAGTATGGCGGGCAGCAGATAGAGCCAGCCTTTTTTATTGTTGTTGATCATAATCTTATGCGTTCCTCTGTTTCGCCGTCAAAGATATATACCTTGTTGGATTTAAGGGAGAATTTAACGGTGTCGCTGTTTTCGTTCACCGCGTCGTCGGAGCGTATGATGGCGCGGACAGATGAGCCTTCCATGGCGGGATGAGCGCAGACCACGCTGGTGTCGCGTCCCATTACCTCAACGGAGGTGAGCGAACAGGTCAATACTCCCCTGTCATCGGGGATAAAGCCTTCGGGACGTATCGCGGCGTAAACCTTTCTGTCGGAAAGAGAAGGAGTGTCAAGCACCGCTTCCTCTCCGATAAAGAGCTTTCCGCCCTTTATTTCGGCGCGGAATACGTTGATCTGGGGAGTGCCGAGGAATTTTGCCACGAACAGATTTCGGGGATCGTCATAAACCTCCTGCGGCTTTCCCGTCTGCTGCAGGTATCCGCTCTGCATTACCACGATCATATCCGATATGCTCATGGCCTCTTCCTGGTCGTGGGTGACGAATATGGTGGTTATACCGGTTTCGCGCTGAATGCGGCGTATTTCCTCTCTTGTCTGAAGACGGAGACGCGCGTCAAGGTTTGAAAGCGGTTCGTCGAGCAGGAGTATTTTAGGCATCTTTACCAGGGCGCGGGCTATGGCCACGCGCTGCTGCTGACCTCCCGACATTTCCGAGGGCTTGCGCTCCATGAGCTGATCTATCTGCACAAGCTTCGCCGCCTCGAGAGCCTTTTTCTCCATCTGCTCCTTTGTCAGCTTTTTATCTCCTCTGAGATTTTCGAGAGGGAACATGATATTCTGCTTTACGGTGAGATGAGGGTAAAGGGCGTAATTCTGGAACACCAGTCCCACTCCGCGGCGTTCCGCGGGTATCGACGTAACGTCGTCGTCTCCGAAAAAGATTTTTCCCGAGGTGGGCTTTTCAAGTCCGGAAATCATATTCAGCGTTGTGCTCTTTCCGCAGCCTGAGGGTCGGAGCAGGGCGATCAGCTTTCCGTCGGGTATTTCAAGCAAAAACTCGCCAACAACCACGACCTCTCCGCCGATTTTTTTGTTAAGGTTAGGGTACCTTTTTGTGAGCTTATCCAATACAACTTTCATAGCCGGCTCTTACCTTTTTTATTTTATATTTATTGCTTTTCTGCCATAATTATAGCACACCCCACGGCTTTTTGCAATGCTTTCGGCGCACTAATAGAAAAAGGGGACGCACAATTTAATGCGCGCCCCCATGATGGGATATATCCGGTTACGATATGTTCTTCGATGAAGCTGTATTCTCTGTCGGGAAATCATTCCTCGACGAAATCATCATCGTAAAGATTGTCGTTGTGCTCGATTTCGATATTGCGGTAGCGTTCCATACCTGTGCCGGCAGGGATAAGCTTACCGATAATGACGTTCTCCATGAGTCCGAGCAGGTGGTCGGTCTTTCCCTTGATCGCCGCGTCGGTGAGTACCTTCGTTGTCTCCTGGAAGGAAGCGGCGGACAGGAAGGAATCGGTAAGCAGCGAAGCCTTGGAGATACCGAGAAGCATGGGAGAATATGATGCGTGAGTGAGATCGCTTTCGCCTGCGGCGATTCTCGCGTCAACTGCCTCGTTTGCTTCATTGAGCTCGGAGATATCGACTGTGGAGCCGACAAGCAGATCGGTGCTTCCGGGATCCTCGACCTTGACCTTGCGTGTCATCTGACGGGTGATGACCTCGATATGCTTATCGTTGATCTTAACACCCTGGAGTCGGTAAACACTCTGTACCTCGCGCATGAT
>JAZQNC010000171.1:0-2569 GCA_045627165.1 Eubacteriales bacterium | reverse complement strand
GTTGTCTTCCTAAGACCGCTTGGCCTCCGACTTGGAGCCTTGAGCCAGAGGGGATGTGTGTCGTTTATGGGCTTGGGAGCTTCCTTTTCGTGCTTATGTTCGTGTCCGCACTCACATTCGTCCCCGTCTTCGTGTCCGTGGTCGTGATCGCAGCACTCGCACTCGTCCTCATCTTCGTCCTCATCTTCGTCCCCGTCATCGTCCCCGTCCGCGCCGACGACTTCAAGGTAGATGTCGTAGGGCATGAAGGAGCAGTATTTGTTCAGAACGGAGCGGACCTTGCCCTCTTCGAGGAATTCCTTTTCGTCCTCGGTGACGTGCATTACCACGTCTGTGCCGCGTTCCTCGCGTTCGCCGTCGGTTATCTCGTATTCGCCGTCGTCGGTGCAGGTCCACTTCACGGCGGGAGAGCCGTCGCAGGACCTTGTGATAACGTCAACCGTATTGCTTATCATGAAGCAGGAATAGAAGCCGAGACCGAAGTGACCGATGATGCCGCTGCCCGCGTCGGAACTGTCGCCCTCGTATTTGCTGATGAAATCCAGCGCGCCCGAAAGAGCTATCTGACAGATATATCTGCGCACTTCCTCGCCGTTCATTCCGATACCGTTGTCGCTTACGGTAAGGGTGCCAAGCTCCTTGTCTATCTTTACGGTGATACGGAAATCGTCCTCAACGTCGGAAAGGTGTCCGAGAGAAACGAGTCTCTTTACCTTTGTGATGGCGTCGCAGGAGTTGGATACTATCTCACGGAGAAAAATCTCCTTTTCCGAATAGAGCCACTTTTTGATCACGGGGAAAATGTGCTGTGTTTCGACGGATATACCGCCCTTTTCCTTGATTTCTTCGTTCATTGTTCAAGACCTTCTTTGCTGATATAGTTTTGCTTTTGTGATTATGCCGATAAATTTACGCCCGATACGTGGAGGTCATCTGCCCAGATATTCCTTCTGCGCCTCGGTGAGGGAATCTATCGCGGAGCCCATGGAGGCCAGCTTGAGAGAGGCGACCTCGCTGTCTATCTCTGCGGGGACCTGATATACCTTTCTGTCCAGAGCTCTGCCGTTCTTTACCATGTATTCGAGGCACTTTGCCTGGAGCGCGAAGGACATATCCATTATCTCGGCGGGGTGTCCGTTTCCTGCGGCGAGATTGACCAGACGGCCGTCGGCGAGAAGATTGAGAATCCTGCCGTCCGCCATGCGGTAGCCGCGGATGTTGGGCTTGCGCTCCCAGACCTGTACCGCTCTCGCGGAGAGGTCGTCCTTGTTTATCTCAACGTCGAAATGTCCGGAGTTGGCAAGAAGCACGCCGTCCTTCATTACGTCGAAGTGTCTGCCCACGATAACGTCGGAGCAGCCGGTAAGCGTCACGAACAGGTCTCCGCGCTTTGCCGCCTCGTCCATGGGCATTACCTCGAAGCCGTCCATGCGGGCCTCGATAGCCTTTACGGGGTCTATTTCGGTGACGATGACCACCGCGCCCATGCCCTTTGCTCTCATGGCGAAGCCGCGTCCGCACCAGCCGTAGCCGGCGACTACCACCGTCTTGCCCGCGATGACAAGATTGGTGGAGTTCATTATTCCGTCAAGGGTGGACTGACCGGTGCCGTAGCGGTTGTCAAACAGGTGCTTGCAGTCCGCGTCGTTTACGTCTATCATGGGGAAATTCAGCTTTCCGGCTCTCTCGCGGGCGAAAAGACGGTGGATGCCCGTTGTGGTCTCCTCGCCGCCGCCGATGAGGTTCTTTGCGTATTCCGCGCAGTCGCCGTGGAACAGATTGGTGAGGTCTCCGCCGTCGTCGATGAACACGTCGGGGCATATCGAGATGGTTTTACGCAGATGTCTGTCGTATTCCTCGTCGGTAACGCCTCTCCATGCGTTGACCTCAAAGCCCTCGGATGCGAGAGCGGCTGCCACATCGTCCTGTGTGGAGAGGGGATTGCAGCCCGTTATCGCCACCTCTGCTCCGCCTGCCGCTATGGTCTTGGCGAGATAGGCGGTTTTTGCCTCTAAGTGGATGGACATGGAGACCTTTACTCCGGCAAAGGGCTTTGTGCGCTCGAATTCTGCCTTTATGGTGTTGAGGACGGGCATGTAGCTTGCCACCCAGTCGATTTTGTCTCTGCCCGACGGGGCAAGGGATATATCTCTTATTTCGCTCATTTTTTCCTTTTTCCTTTCATGCGGATATGCCGCAGGCACACACGCATTGTCAATACTTTTTCATACTAATTATACCATATAACCCGCGTATTGTCAAGCCGTAACGTCACAGCATTCCGCTGTCCCGTATATCCGTATATCCCGGCTTTTCTGATTGCTCGTCATACCCGCTCACGCCGCTTTATTATATCTCGCGGCGAAGCCGCCCTTTCCAAAAACTTTTTTCTTTCGCTCTCCGGGCGTCTATCTTGTAACGCGCGAAGCGCGTTACGCAAACGCCGGGTAGAGTCGTTATATATGTATAGCGATATTTTATATTATAATATTTAAGTAATTATATCTATCGGACGCACGTGCGGCTGAGGGGGTGTCGAAAGCGTCTGTGGACAGGCGTCAAAAGCGTC
>JAZQNC010000170.1:0-6667 GCA_045627165.1 Eubacteriales bacterium | reverse complement strand
ATTTCTTCCCGATATTGCTTTACTTTTGCATTGTGACGTGAATGATTTTTTTATTTAATTTCGTTGCTAGAGTTTTTTCTTTTCGCTGATGAATCCGAAATCCGTTATCAACACCCGCACCATTAAGGTACGATAGAGATGATACAATCTCCGTCGTGCCTTATAGTTATTCATAGTAAAAAGTTCTTGAAATATACGGAAAAGCGAGATAGGTGGGTGCATTTTGCACTTGTGCCTATCGTGTTTTTCGTTTTATGGTATCAGAGCCGGAATCAATCTGTACGATTCTGTCTGAAAATGCGCGAATTTGTGAATTTGCGAAGTTTCGGTCGCGCCTGTATCTGTCTTTATTGACTTTTCCTGTCGATTATGCTATAATTGAAACAGGTGTCAGGTGGAGTAAGGATTCTCCCCGGCGTACCGTTCGCGGTGGAGTGAGTGGCCGGATTGGTTGGCGGTCACTCACTTTTTGTGATTTCCAAAAGTATTCCGGTATGTATTAATCGGTGTAACGTATGAATAAAGCATATTATCATCTTCCCGGTCTGTTTGAGTTTTTTGAGCTGTATAAGCTGTTTCTGCCTCTTTTCCGCGAAAAAAGAGAATACTTCCATGAATGGTGCGAAATAGGCTCGATATACGGCGCTCCGTCTGATTGCCTGTGGAGCGGAGGACGTGTCGGATACGGCGATGACGATCCTGCTGAGGTGCTTGCTTTAATGCGGAAATACGGGATATCATCACGCCTTACTTTCAGCAATTCGCTGCTGCGCGGGGAGCATTTGTCGGACAGAAAATGCAATATGCTCTGTTCGATGTTTGAGAAAAATTCGGGGAAAGTGAAAAACGGAGTCATAGTTCATTCCGAGCTGCTGCTGAATTACCTCAGAGAAAGATATCCCGGACTTTATTTCGTGTCATCTACCACAAAGGTAATTACGGATTTTGATACATTCCGAAATGAGGTCAGACGAAATTATTTCGACTATGTCGTTCCCGATTACCGTCTGAACGGGAGATTCGACAGGCTTTCTGACATGACCGCCTCGGAGAAGAAAAAAGTTGAATTTCTTTGCAATGAGTGCTGTCCGATCGGCTGCAGTGAACGGAAAAAATGTTATGAAAACGTCAGCCGCAAAGCTCTCGGAGAGGATTGTCCCGATCATATCTGTCCGCATAACGAGAGCGGAGAAGGATATCGCTTTTCGAGGGCAATGGAAAATCCGTCGTTTATCGGTCCGGATGATATAGTAAACACATATCTTCCTGCGGGATTTGAAAATTTCAAAATCGAAGGTCGGAGTCTCGGAAGCGCTCTTATTCTTGAATTTCTGCTGTACTACATGACAAAGCCGGAATATCAGCTGAAAGTAAGAGAGGAGATATATCTTGACAGTATGCTCGACCTTTTTTAGAGACCGAAAGACTGCTTCTTGCAGGATGCTTGAAAAATGCGGATATATCCGTGAAGAACTTATATGGCAGGGCAGAATGGTGAATATGTGGTGTGATTACTATATATACGGAATGTTTGCCTCTGATCGCTTGAAATCATAATAAACCAAAGCGGGACCGCATCACATATCGGCGATGCGGTCCAGTGAATTTTGTCGGAGTTATATGTCGATATTGGCTTTTCTTGCCTGAATACCCTGAAGTCCCCGCGGGATTGAATAGTGTCTTCCGTCTTTGACAAAGTTTGCTCCCGTCTGGTGGAAAGAGAAAGATATACCCCTGTTTCTGCATTGCTCTCTTATGTCGAGTACCCATTTGTAATCGCAGACACGGGCATCTTCGCCGGATTCGCCTCCGACTGATACGCTTTCGATACGGCTGTCAAGATATGCGGAAATATCGATTTTTTCCAATATTGGTTCTACACCGATGATTCTGTGCTTTATCGGAGCGGCAAGGAATATGGGCAGGCGGCAGTCTGCCATTTTCTGATTTTCCGCCGTACATCCGATCGTTACGTTATCATATCCGTCCCCCCAGTCATCGGGAAGACAATCGTAAATCCGGTCTATCCTTTTTGTGTAGAATATGAAGCTGCAGTCGCTTCGGCGGCGGATAATATTCCATGCCTCATCGCGCCATTCATCCGCGTCCTTTATGAAAAAATCGGAGGTGAAACAGGTGTAAACGGCAGTGCCGGAGGGGATTTTGTATTCACCTTTTCTGGTTCGCCTTATCGGGAGAGCGAAGCTGCCGGTTTTCCTGCATTCCATAGACTGCTGCGATCTGTTATGATTTTCGTCAATGCGGTATACATAACAGTGCATACATCCGGGACTAATTTTTGTGCATCCATGCCAGGGATTCCAGGTAATATCCATAACAGTTACCGAAAAAAGTATTATTACAGAGCCGCAAACACTTCGCCGATGCTGCAGTTTATCTGAAGGTCGGTTTCTCTGTCGAGGTCAAGGTTAAGCGAATCGCGGTTGATGACGACGACATGCTTTCCGGAAAAATAACCGATATACGAAGCCGCGGGATAGACGGTCAGCGATGTACCGCCTATAATGAGCATGTCGGCATTTGCGATCGCGTTTACCGCTCCGATCACAGCCTTCTGCGGCAGCTCTTCTTCGTAAAGCGTCACATCGCAGCGTACAATACCGCCGCAGCCGCAGCGCGGTATCTTTTCGTATGAATCGAAAATGTAATCTCCCGAAAATTTCTTGCCGCAGCGCATACAGTAATTTTTATGTGTGGTGCCATGTATCTCATATACGTTTTTGCTTCCTGCCTTCTGATGCAGACCGTCGATATTCTGAGTGACTACAGCGTCAAGCTTTCCGCGCTTTTCCAGCTCGGCAAGATAATAGTGCGCGGTGTTCGGAGCGATATTCCGTGTATCCATTTTCTGACGGTAGAATTCAAAGAAAACTTCGGTATTATCAATAAGATAGCTGTGACTCAGCAGATATTCCGGTGTATAACCTTCAAATCCGATGTTGTTCCTGTTATAAAGGCCGTCCTTGGAACGAAAATCCGGAACGCCGCTTTCGGTGGAAACACCAGCTCCGCCGAAAAAAACGATATGACTGCTTTCGTCAATCCACTTTCTGAGTTTATTTACAGCTTCGGTATCCATATACATAATATTTAATCAGTCGCTGACAATGATTCTTACATATTCTTCGCGCATCTCCGGAGTAAGGTCGCAGTGTCCTCTTCCGGGTACGGTATAATACTTAACTCTGCGCGTCGAGCCGAGTACGCTGACGAGTCTGTCGGAATGCATGGACTTGTTTACGGCTTTATCCTCTTCACAGTGGAATATACAATAATCTATGTCTGGCATTTCTCTTTTTTGCGCAAGATGAAGCGGAGATGCGGATTCCATGGCTTCGGTCAAAGTTGCCGTATCGTATTTTCCGAAAGCGCTGTATAATGTTCTCGGAAGGTCGGGCCTTTCGGTATAGTGATAGGGAAGATCGCATACCGGACAGTTGGCGACGCACTTCACAGGGGTACGCTTTGCGTATCTCGTATAAACCAGACAGGCGAGTCCGCCCATACTTCCTCCGCTTGAAACGATCGGGAGATTTTCCTCGTTTATACTTTCAAGTATCGCGTCTGTTATTTCGTCTGTTTCACATACTGCCTGCGTGTTCATCCACGACCATGGGTTGAGGTAGGGGATTACATAGATTATCCCCTGTTTTCCGAGTTCTTTGCCGTATTCGGTATCCTCGCCGAACATTGATGAGCCGCCAAGTCCCATGAAATCAAGCACGATTTTTCGGTAAGGCTTTTCGCAGACGTCGAGATTTACATAGGCGAAGAGGCGCAGATTATCGGGTGTGATTATTCTTTCCATTGCTTTGCTCCCTCTGTTTGATTGTTATTGCCGGGGTTAGTTAACAGCACAAAAAGAAGTTGCTGTTTTCAAACGGTAATATACCCTCATCGGTATACGGAATGACCTTTGTGGGAACAGCTCCTAATCTCGCAAAATCTCCTCCGCAATTCTGAATGAAGATGTTGCCTTTTATTACCGGAAGCCACTTCTCATATTCGGCAGCGATATGTATAAGCTGATGAGCTCCGCAGTCCATAATGTTGTTCTCGATGATCATGTCATCCGCTTCATTGAAATGATCCCAGCTCTTGATGTGAACGTCCGGACCTTTGTTGGGACGCTGATTTCCGAAGCCGTAACCGCAGCGGCGCATAATATTATCGGTAATTCTGACTCCCGACATATGACGCTTTACCTCTTTGCGCTCCGGTTTTCCGAGAAAATATTCTATTGAGTATATGCAGTTTTCAATGAGATTCCCTTTGTACAGAACATTCTTCATCAGTATTTCGTTGTCGCCGCCCGATGAAAACTGGTGAGTTATCCCCGCGTCGTATACCTGATTTATATAACAGCTTTCAACAGTATAATCGCTGCAGCCGCCGTATATTTCAACCGCGTTTCCGAATCTCACGGGATGACCGTCCCGGTAATACTGAACCGAGCCGCCAATCCATTCAAACGCGCAGTGATCGACGGTAAGGCCGTTTACCGTTCCGGCTCCCACGCCGTGACACCCGCAGTACTTTACGCACAGATTGTTTATTCGTATATTATCACCGCGGATACGGATGGCGTTTGTGCGCACGTTAAACTCTATTGAGGAAAAACGCTCCGAGGGATTTCCGTGTTCGGATAGGAGATATAATTTCCCGTGGTTTTCATCCGCTTTTATGTTCGGACCTCCCATGTCGTGCCAGAAGGACAGGTCTCCGACAAGCGAATGATATGAAGTGAATGGTCGGTCATCCGTGCGGTTGGTATTATCCGCATAGTCGATCAAAGCTTTATACCCGTTTTTCTCACCGCCGTCAAAGACAAGCATTCCTATATCGTCGGGAATGATTTCGCTGTAAACGTAAACGTTCTCCGCGTCTGTCTCTTTCCAGCTTCCGTGTTCCGCGCCGTTGAAGGGTGATGACATGATGACCGGCTTGACACCCTCGCCGTATGCTGAATATGTTACGCCGCCCTGCGCGTTAAGAAATCCTCTGAAAGTACAGCCGCGTTTGAACAGGACCGCATCTCCCCGTGTAAGCGTTTCGGAATTTACACGCTCAAGAGTTTTCCACGGCTTTTCCGCTGTCTTTCCGTCGTTTCGATCGTCTCCGTCGGCTGATACATAGTATCGCGTGCCGCCGGCAATAATATCTGTCTGTGAGCTGAGAATGATTTCTTTCCTTATATCAAAAGCCTTGTCAAGCTCATGACGGTATTCTTCCGTAAGTTTTTTCATGTTCATTTACCTTTATGCTCTGATGAGTTGTTTTTTTCGTCGCGTTTTCCATACCCATTATACATACAGCGCGGCATTTTGTCAACATCCTGATATATATTCTGTCAATAAACGGTTTCATCATATCACATGATATCAAAAAAGCTTGCAACGCGATATATTATGTGATATAATATGCGTGTAAAAGACGTAGAAACGGGCTCTGTCCGTGATATATATGAAGAGGAAGAACGGTCATGAAAAAATATATCGCATTTTTAACTCTGATTGCGCTGCTGCTCTCGATACTGATATCATGTTCCGCTCAGGAAAAAACTGACAGTGCGGAATCGGAGAATTCGGAAAGCAGCGCTGCGGAAGCTGCGGATACGGACATTGTTGAATATGAACCGATAAAGGAGGATGACGACGTGCGTTATTTTATTTACAGAATCTGGAATTTTACCATAACTCCAATGTCAACTTTCCGTTCAACCGTTGACACGGTGGTAAAGGATGGATTCAACGCCATAAAAGTCCATATTCCGTGGACGCACTGCGAAAAGACAAGAGGCAGATATGATTTCTCCGTATTCGACGAAATGGTTGACTATGTAGTGAAGACAAAGGGACTCAAGTGTGCAATATCGCTTGATCTGACCAGACTGGCTGACGACACGATTTTCAGCGACTCCCAGTTTATGCATGACAGAAGCGGAAAAACTTCTGTTGCCGGCGTTGGAAACCGCGTTCAGATTTCCCTGTGCGATGAGGATATAATGTATTCAGCCACTGCGTTTTATGTGGCGGCTGTCGAACACTTCAATAAGCTTTACGGCGATGATATTATCTTATATCTTCCCGCATTTTCGCAGTACTGCGAGACCGAATACTGGCCGTCGCTCGAGCTCGACTATTCGGATATTGCGGTCTCGACCTTCCGCACATTCTGTTCTGAGATTTTCGACGGTGATATTGCCGCCTTTAACGATGTCTGCCGCTGTGGCTATGCGTCATTTGAAGATATCGAAGCTCCTTCAAATTCCGCGACCGACAATCTCGGAATGCTTTGGTACCGTTTCAAGCATACAAATCTGAAGAGCATAATCGACCGCCTCGCAAATGCACAGCATACCGCATGTCCTGGTACGAAGATTGCGATTCAGATAGGCTGCGTGTGGGACAGCGCCGCATCCTATCAGCGCGTTACGGCAGGCTTTAATGAGCTTTGCGAGAATGTCGATATATTGTGGGTGGATGACGGTCCGCTGTTTGACCATGCGTGGTCCTGCGATTATACGCGAAGCAATCTGCCCGACGGCGTGGAGCTGGCTCAGGAGATCGACGGTCCCTATCAGAACGGAGCAACTCCCGAAGCCTATCTCGATCAGGGATTGAGGTGCTTTGAGTACGGCTGTAAA
>JAZQNC010000169.1:0-6493 GCA_045627165.1 Eubacteriales bacterium | reverse complement strand
CGTTCGAGAACTATAAGAGTGGAAACGCCTACCTGCTCACCGTGAAGCGCGCCGGTCTCGCCGTTGATGCACTTCATCTCCCAGAGATGGGACAGATGATGCTCAGCTCCCGAAGCGGGGCGAGAGCTTCCGTAATACTGGATGCTCATTCCGGAGGTGACCAGACAGCGCATTACCTTTTCGGTAAAGCCCTCGTCCGTGGGACGGAGCTTCATAACGTCAAGGACAGTCTGCTCTTCCATGTCGAATATCTCATCGTCCATGGCGTCGATCCCGAGTATGGCGGCTGTCTTCCAGTCAAGGAGCGAAATATATTTTCCCACTATATCGCCCACGCCCGAAGCGGTAAGTTTTGTCGGAGCATCGAAATAAACCTCGTTGTCGGCAAAAAGCGCGACAGGGGGAGTTGAGGGAACAGAGTCCTTGCGTCCCTTCAGCGTCATCGCGGCAATCGAGGAAACGAAGCCGTCAACCGACGCGGCTGTGGGGAAGGAAATAAAGGGCATCTTCATGGCGTGTCCGGCAAAGCGTGTCAGATCGTGCACCGTACCCGATCCGCAGGCGATAAGATACCCCGCCTTCTGCTTCAGAGCATCCTCGGTTTCTCTTACGCAGTCAATGATATCCTGCGCGTCTGTATCGGTGGCGACCACTCCGTTTGCGTATACCACGCGGGTAAGCGCCGGAAGTCTGTCGGCGTATTTTACGGTATTCTCATCACAGACGGTGATACCGAAGCATCCCGGGAATTTTTCGTTCACGTATGCCGCAAGTCTTTCGGCTGCTCCCTCGCCGACGTATATGGGGTCTGTATATGGCTTCTTCATTTCAGTTTCTCCTGTTCGGTTTGTATATGGCGGTATTATACCACATATTTGCATATAATACAATGAATTTCCGGTATTTTATAAAATAATGCGGCTTTGCTATGGAAAAAGGAAAGCAACTGTGCTATAATGAGACAAAACGCAATCAGGATTATTTATGTAAGCAGGTAAAGATATGAAAGCTGTTAATTCATGGAGCTTTTATCCATTTGTAAAGTTAAACGAGCCAGAAAAGGCGCTTCTTCCCTATGTCTGCCGCATCTCCCCCTATCCCGGAGGATTTACCTTCGACTGGTTTGACAAAGGAAGCGACGCGCCCCACAATGCCGTACTCTCTCTGCGCGGCGGCGAAGTGGTCGAAGAGAGAAACAATGTCGGAAGCACCGTCCGTTTCGATGGTCTGCGGGACGGAGTTGATTACTCCTTTACCCTGTCGCGTTCAGACGGAAGCGCAAGCGTGACCCGTCTGGTCGTGTGCGGCGATTATCTCGGAGATACGGTAATAAACTATCTTCATCCGGAAGACGGCGTGTATTCATTCTCAGGATATGCGCTGTGCAGTCCTTCCATAGTAAAACTTCCCAACGGCAGGCTTGTGGCCTCCATGGACGTATTCAAGGGCAGAGCCTCGCAGAATCTCTCGATAGTATTTGCCTCCGACGATAACGGACTTACATGGCAGTGGCAGTGCGAGCTGTACCCCTGCTTCTGGCCCAAGCTGTTCGTTCACAAAGGCGCGCTGTACTGCTGCGCCGTATCCACCGAATACGGCGATCTGCTCATAGGCCGTTCTGACGACGGAGGAAAGAGCTTCACCTCCCCCCCCCGTCTTCTCCCTGGAACGTTTCTGTATTTCGGTCCCCACAAAAATCCGGTGCCGTTCATCACCTCCAACGGCAGGATCTGGTCGGCGTGCGAATACGGTTCCTGGTCAATGGGCTATCACGACATGGGACTGTTCTCCGCTCCGGAGGATTCCGATCTACTCGACCCGGAAAGCTGGAGCTTTACCCCCTGGGTAAGATATGATCCCGACTGGCCCGGCGCTCCCGAGGGCTCCGGACTGGGACGCAAATGCGCCGGCGCGGGAATCGAAGGCAATACCGTTGAAACTCCCGACGGCAATGTTGCGGTGCTGTACAGAATGGACATAGGCGCGGCCGTTCCCAACTGCCGCCGTTCACTGCTGCTGTATGCCGACAAGGACGATCCCGAAGCTCCGCTCTCTTTCGGCGCCATAGTGGAAAACCCTCTCGGTTCAAACAGCAAATTCTATATTCAGCGCGATCCCGTCACAGGGAAGTATTACGAAATAGGCACAGAACAGGACGACGCTTCCCAGATGCGCACGCGGCTGTCCATGGCGGTATCGGAAAATCTCACCGACTGGAAAGTAATTGCCAACATCTACGATATACGTCACCTTGACAAAAGCAAAAACGGTCTGCAATATCCCGACTGGATAATTGACGGAGACGATATCCTGCTTCTGACCCGCACCGCGCTGAACGGAGCGGCGAATTTCCATGACAGCAACTGCGCCACCTTTAAGCGTATAAGAAATTTCAGAGATATCGGATGATCGAATAAATGATATACAGTATAGAAACCGGCGCGGATCATTCTTTTGACGTTGCTGTCTGCGGAGGCGGTACCGCCGGTGTGTTTGCCGCGATATCGGCGGCAAGATGCGGCGTTTCAACTGCGCTGATAGAGAAAAGCACCCGTGTCGGCGGCACCGTAACAAACGGAGGGGTGAATTTTCCCGGTCTGTTCCATGCGTGGGGAAAGCAGATAATAGCCGGCCCCTGTTTTGAAGCCATCGAGCGTGTCATCGCCCTCGGCGGTGGCGTTATGCCGGAGATAAAGCGATTCCCGAAATATCACTGGCAGGAGCAGATAAGAATAAATCCCGTTCTCTATACCTTCGTAATAAACGAAATGCTCGCAGAGGCGGGAGTGAAGGTGTTCACCGACACCATGCTTTCATTGGCAGAGGAAAACGAAGAAGGAATAGAGCTGCTGCTTACCGGCAAAAACGGATTGTTTTCGCTCCGCGCCGAAAATGCAATTGACTGTACGGGAGACGCGGATCTCGCGCAGCTTCTCGGCTATGAGACCATGATAAGTCCGACACAGCAGCCGGCAACGCTGCACAATCATCTGACCGGATACGACGGCTTCAATAGGGAATCGCTCAGAGAGGAATACGAAAAAAATCCTGTCGAAGGCTATACTCTTTCCGATCTGACACGTTATCTGGAAGGACACAAGATAGACAACCACGTTGAATGTATCGATGCGGATACCTCCGCGGGAAGATGCGAGCTTGAGCGCAAAGCGGTAAACGAGCTGGTAAAGCTTTACCTGTTCTTCCGCGGAGTAAAGGGACTTGAGAATATCAGCATAGATTACATATCCCCCGAAACCGCCGTCCGTGAGAGCCGCAGGATAGTCGGCGAACATATCATTACCGCTGAGGAATATGTCGGCGGAAAGTACTACCCGGATTCGATCTGCTATGCCTTCTATCCGGTCGATCTCCACGTCAGAGTGGGTATTGACCAGACCTTTCTGACCGACGGCGTTGTGCCGAAGGTCCCATATTCCGCCCTTATCCCCAGAGGCTCGAAGCATCTGCTCTGCGCCGGAAGGTGTATTTCCTCCGATACCTACGCAAACAGCGCGCTGAGAGTTCAGGCTCCCTGCATGGCGGAGGGGCAGGCGGCGGGCTGCGCGGCAGCGATAGCCTCGAAACACGGCTGCCGGGTTTTCGAAACGGAGCCTGATGAGCTCAGAGCCGCGCTGACCGGCATCGGCGCGATAGTGCCGGAAAAGCCATAATTCAATATAACGCTTTACAAATCTCAAATACCGTGATATAATACGGTGGATAAATGACATGAACATCATACGTTTCAACGTAGGCGACACACTCAGGCTGCGCAAGCCTCATCCCTGCGGAAATCATGACTTCTCGGTAATGTACGTCGGATCGGATATCAAGATACGCTGTCTCGGCTGCGGTCACGATATCATAATCCCCCGTTCAAAGCTCGAAAAGGGAATAAAGGAAGTCATATCAAAGGATATCCCCACAGAATGATTGTTAAGGCAAAGGAAATGAATGCGATAACCAAAAAATACAGCCGCCGCGGGTGGCTGAAAAAGGACCGAGAAATAAACGGACTTCTGATAGAAAAAAAGAGCTTTACCGACAGACCTCTGTTTGTCATGCTGCTCTCTTTCTTCGTTCCTCTGCTGGTGATGTGGCTTATCTATATCGCCATGGAGGTATATCCCTTCGGAAAAAACTCGGTTCTGGTACTTGACCTCAACGGTCAGTACGTCTATTTCTTCGAGGAGCTGAGAAACAAGCTGGTAAACGGAGGCAGTCTGCTCTACTCATGGGGACGTTCCATGGGCGGTGAATTCATGGGGATATTCGCCTATTATCTGGCAAGCCCCTTCTCTTTCCTTGTTGCGCTCTTCCCCAAGGAAAACATCACCGAAGCGCTGCTGACGATTATTCTTCTCAAAACCGGCTGCTGCGGACTTACCATGTCGATATATCTAAGCAAAACAGCTCCGACAAACAGGCTCAATACGGTGATATTCTCCGCCATGTACGCGGTCTGTTCCTATGCCGTGGTCCAGGCGCACAACACCATGTGGATAGACGAATTGATCTTTCTGCCTCTGCTTGTGCTGGGCATTGAAAGGCTCATCTCAAAGCGTCAGTATCTGCTCTATACCGTATCCCTTGCCTTCTGCGCCATGACCAGCTTCTATATCGGCTACATGATGTGCATATTTACCTTCCTGTACTTCTTTTACCGATATGCCGTATACGGCTCAAAGGCGGAAAACAACTTCTACGGGGAAAGATATCACTTCATCAAATCCCTGCTCCGTATCGCGCTGTTCTCGGCGATAGGTCTTGCAATAGCCTGCGTCGTTCTTCTTCCCGCGTATTATTCGCTCACCTTCGGCAAAACCGAATTTTCCACCGGTCTGTTTGATTTCTCCGAAAACGGCTTCGGCATAATCGAGGTCATCAGACAGATGATAGAATACGGCTTTGCACAGAAGTTCGATTTTCTCGATATGCTGGCAAAGCTCTATCCCGCAAGCTATGACACCGTCCGTCCCGAAGGTCTGCCCTTCCTCTACTGCGGAACGCTTACGCTCATACTGCTTCCGATATACTTCATCTCAAAGGGAATATCGGCAAGAGAAAAGGCTCTCACCGGCGCGCTGATGGCAGTGATTGTTTTCTCTTTCAACAGCACGCTTCTGGATATAATCTGGCACGGCTTCCAGAAACCCAACTGGCTCAACTACCGCTATTCCTTCATGCTCTGCTTTCTCATGGTGGTCTGCGCCTACAAGGCGTTCAACAGTATCGAGTCGCTGCAGTTCAACTACATACTGGGAGTATGCGGAATTCTCGGACTGCTGATAATCATAATCCAGAAACAGGACTACGAATGGGTGAAGGACATTTCCTGCGTGTGGTTTTCGATAGTCTGCCTTGCGGTATACGCGGTCGTACTGCGTCCCATAAGCCGCGGACAGCTGAAAAAGGCGGGACGTGTGGTGCTGCTTATCACGGTATGCGTGGAGCTGTTTATTTCCGGACTGCTCAACAACATTGCCTTTGACGACGATGTTGTTTATTCGAGCCGCACCTCCTACCGTTCCTATATGGACAGACTGCAGCCCGTGGTCGATTTCATCAAAAACTACGACACAGAGAATTTCGGTTCGGAATTTTACCGTATGGAAAAGAACACCCACCGAAAGACCAACGACGCGATGGCTCTCGGCTTTTACGGTCTGTCAAATTCGACCTCAACGCTCAACGCCTCGGTAATAGCTTTCCTCAACAAATTCGGATATACCTCCCGTTCACACCTTTCAAGGTATCTCGGAGGAACTCCCGTTTCCGATTCGCTGCTTGGTCTGAAATATCTTATTTTCCAGGAGGAATACAACGAGCTTCTCTACGACCGCATATACGCGGACGATCTCAACGAGCTTTACGGATTTTACAATCCCTATGCCCTTTCTCTGCTGTACGGCGTGGATTCCGCGCTCTATGACCTTGACCTTACCGAATACGACACCCCCTTTGAAGTGATGAACGCGACGGTTTCGAGAATGCTTTACGAGGACGACATCCAGCTTTTCAAAAAGATAAAGATCTCCGACCTCACCTACGAAAACAGCGAGATCTCCTTTACCACCGGACATAAGAAATACTATCCAGAAAGCGGAGCGAAACAGGCGCGGCTCATCTTCAAGCTCAACGCAGTGGGCGATAACGAGGTCTTCTGCTTCTTCCCCAGCGACTACAAGCGCGAAGCTCAGCTCAAGCTCAACGGTCAGGACCTCTGCACATACTTCACAGGAGACAACTACCATATCGTCTCGCTCGGTCAGTACGGAAACGGCGACGAGATAATCGTCACTCTCACGCTCAAGGATGATGAGCTCTATATCAAGAGCGGCGTCGATTATTTCTACTATCTCGACTATAATCTGTTCCGCGAGATCATGCCCCGTCTTGCGCGGTACAACGCGAATATAACTCATTTCGAGGACACGGAAATCATCGCGGAAATGACAGCTCCCGAGGGCGGAATCACGGTGTTTACTTCGAT
>JAZQNC010000168.1:0-5046 GCA_045627165.1 Eubacteriales bacterium | reverse complement strand
TGACATTCTCAAAGCCGTAGTTTGCGGCGGTCGCGGGATGAAGCTCTCCGAAGAGAGCGACGCGTTTTCCGCCAACAACTGCCTCGGCGCAGCGTCCCGGATGGAAGGTTGGATTGTCCTTTACGGCGGTATATTCAGCCTCAAGGCCGCAGTCCTTCATTACAGCCTCGATTATACCCTTCATGCGGTAGAAATCTCCGCCCCAGAAAGCAATGGCGGTCTCAAGTGGCTCGTCGGGAAGAGTCTGACCTTCTCTGGGGAGATATACAGCGGCGGTCTCGAACAGAGCAGCGTCCTGCGCGCCGAAGTTATAGTTTCTGGTGAGACATTCGAGCAGCGAGGGGAGAATCGCGGTACGCATTACCGAGGTATCCTCGCCGAGAGGATTGCGGATCTTAATGAAATCTGGAGCCGTCATTCTTGCCTTCTCATAGAACTTCGGAGAGATGAAGGAGAAGGAGTAGCTTTCGTTGATTCCGAGAGTGGTGAGAAGATCGTTGAGATGCTGTTTGTAGCCGAGACGGGGATCATACTGACCCGTGCGTACTGCCGATTTGAAGGGGGTTGCCTCGACTGTATCGTAACCGTAGATGCGGAGCACTTCCTCTGCAAGGTCTGCGCGGCACTCAACGTCCGCACGGAAGGAAGGAACGGTGAGCTTGTCGCCGTCAACTCCGAAGTCAAGCAGAGCGAAAATGCGGCGCATTTCGGCTGCGTCTATGTTTTCACCGAGGAAAGCGTTTATCTTTTCGGGTTCAAGTGTGAGGACGGTGACGGGCTTGGGATCGGGGTAAACGTCGATAATGCCATCGACCACTTCACCGGCTCCGAGAAGTTCGACCAGCTCGCAGGCGCGCTGAACTGCGTCAAGGGTCATTTCGGGGTCGAGATTCTTTTCAAAGCGTCCGGAGCTTTCGGTTCTCATGCCGAGAGCTCTTGATGTGATGCGAACGGATGCGCCCATGAAGTTTGCGGACTCAAATACCACCGTTACGGTATCGTCCTTGATCTCGCTGTTTGCGCCGCCCATGATTCCGGCAAGGGCAACGGCTCTTGCTTCGTCGGCGATAACCAGCATGGAGGACCTGAGAGTATGGTCTATGTCGTCAAGAGACCTGAAGCATTCGCCTTCTTCCGCGCTGCGGACAACGATCTTGTTTCCGGTAAGGCAGGAATAATCGAAGGCGTGCATGGGCTGACCGTATTCGAGCATTACATAGTTGGTGATATCAACGATATTGTTGATGGGACGCACACCTGCGGCGCGGAGACGCATTCTCATCCAGAGCGGAGAGGGAGCGATCTTTACGTTCTTAACGACTCTTGCGGTGTAGCGGCGGCAAAGCTCGGGGTTTTTGATCTCGACTGAGATATAGTCCGCGATATTGCCGTCTGAGCCCTTTACTTCGGGCTTGTGATAATTGACCTTCCGCTCGAAGGATACGCCGGTTTCACGCGCGAGACCGATGACCGAGAGACAGTCCGGACGGTTGGGTGTGATCTCGAATTCCACCACGTTATCGGAAAGTCCGAGCGCTTCACGGATATCCTGACCGACGGTAAGCGGAGCTTCATCCCTGAGGATAAGTATTCCATCCTCGATTGCGTAGGGCATATCGTGAAGTGTAAGTCCCAGCTCGGCAATGGAGCAGAGCATACCGTTTGAGGGTTCTCCGCGGAGCTTGCCGGCCTTTATCTCAACGCCGCCGGGAAGCTTTGCGGGAGCCTTGGCTACGGGAACATAATCACCCTCGGCGATGTTGTGCGCGCCGGTAACTATCTGACGGGGAGCGTCCTCGCCCACGTCTATCTGACATACGAGAAGGTGATCGGAATTTGTGTGTGGAGTAATGGAGAGTATTTTTCCGACTACCACGTTTTCTATGTCGGAAGCAAGAGTTTCCCAGCCCTCGACCTTTGAGCCGGTAAGGGTCATTTTATCACAGTAGTCCTTTATTGTGATGTCGCTGACGTCGGTAAAATCAGCCAGCCATTTCATCGGTAATTTCATTTCAGTTAACCTCCTGCCATCAGAACTGTTCGAGGAATCTCACGTCGTTTTCGTAAAGCAGACGCATATCGCTGATACCGTAATGGATCATGGCGACACGCTCTATACCTACACCGAAAGCAAAGCCCGTGTATTCCTCAGGGTCGATATTGCAGTAACGGAGTACGTTGGGGTGAACCATGCCCGCGCCGAGGATCTCGATCCATCCTTCGCCCTTGCAGACACGGCAGCCCTTGCCGCCGCAGACGAAGCAGGATACATCGACTTCCGCGGAAGGCTCGGTAAATGGGAAGTGATGTGGACGGAAACGCACTCTGGTGTTTTCACCGAACATTCTCTGAGCGAAGATCTCAAGCGTACCCTTCAGGTCGCCCATTGTAATTCCCTTGTCGATGACAAGACCTTCCATCTGATGGAACATGGGAGAATGAGTTGCGTCAACGGTATCGGCACGGTAAACACGTCCGGGAGATACGACACGGATAGGAGGACGGCGCTTTTCCATTGCTCTTATCTGAACGGAAGATGTCTGTGAACGGAGAAGCGTATTGTCGGTGATATAGAAGGTGTCCTGAACGTCGCGCGCGGGATGGTTCGCGGGGGTGTTCAGTGCCTCAAAATTGTAATAGTCCGTCTCGATTTCGGGACCTTCGATTATGTCAAAGCCCATTGAGCGGAAAATATCGCTCATCTGCTGTTCTACCTTTGCGAGAGGATGGCGGTTTCCGCGAGGTATCTCCGTACCGGGAAGAGTAACGTCAATGCGCTCTGCGCGAAGCTTTGCTTCAAGCGCGTCAGCCTTGAGAGCCTCGGCCTTTTCGGCGATTTCAGCCTCGATATAAGCGCGGACGTCGTTTACGAGCTGTCCGATCACGGGACGCTCCTCTGCGGAGAGCTGACCCATACCGCGAAGAAGAGCGGTAAGCTCTCCCTTTTTGCCCAGAATGCGAACACGGAAGGCTTCAAGCTCTTCGCTGCTTGTAACATCTTTAAGCTGCTGAGCCGCCATGCTGCGTATCGCTTCGATTTTTTCTTTCATCTGCTGCTTGCTCCTTTATGCCACAATGAAATTATTGATGAATAAAACAGAAATAAAAAACGACCGCCTGAGATCACGAGTCCAGTCAAAGGACGAAGAAATCTCCGCGGTACCACCTTTGTTCGCATATCACGCCCTGCGGGGCGAAAATGCGCACTTACACCGCCCTTAACGCGGGCGAAACGATATGCTCCGGTGTGAAAGGAAAATATACAGCGCAGGAGAGGCTCTCAGCCGACGGCCTCTTTCTCTGTTCGGACGCGGGCGTATATATCCGCACCTTCACCGCACATAAAATTACAGATATTCTACCGCAATATATCGCGGAATGCAATGGATATTTTGTTAATTTTCAGCCTGTTATGCGAATTATCACAGGATATCTGCGCTACGCCGGGCGATATTCGGCTCTCGGTATGGGTGCGCGGCAAAGCTCAAGAGCTTCCTTTTCGCTGCAAAGCCAGCCGCGGAGATTTTCTCTCGAAATGATGAGCGGCATACGATGATGCACAGCGGCTTCATTTTCCCCCGCGTCTCCGGTGATCACGGTAAAATCTCCGAGATCGTTGTCGCGGCGGCGGAACAGTCCCGCCATATAAACCATGCAGGTATCGGAAGTGTTGAAAAGGTATCTGTGTCCCTCACGGCTCCATTCGTAATATCCGGTGGAAGGCACTACGCACCTTCCGGATGAGAACAGAGAACGGAACGCGGGACGCTGCATTATGCTCTCGCGCCTTGCGTTGATTATTCTCCTGCTTCCGGTAGTGACAAATCCCCAGCGGCAGAAAGAAATGTTCATGCCGCCGTGATTACCCGCAACAAAAACAGGCGCGATATCCGAGGGAGCGACATCTCCGTCCGGCATGGCAATACCGAGAGAAGCGGCCCTTTCCGCGGCAACCGCCATGATACGGGCGGCTTCATCCTCGTCGGCAGCCGTGCTGAGCACATACCTTCCGCACATCAGTCCTCACCCTTGAGCATATCGACCCGTCCGGTAACGTATCCGCGGCAGAAGATGCTGCTCTCGTCGGTAAGCATTATATCTTCATATTTGGGATTGAGAGAACGGAGACGGTCACCCATGTAGCACTTGATGTATGTTTCGTCGTTGATGACGAATATGCCTATCTCGCCTATGCCGATAGCCTCGGCTTCGCATACGCCCACTCTGTCCCCGTCGAAGAACATCGGCTCCATACTGTCCCCTCTTACCGGAATAACGTAGTCGGCGTTTTCGGTGGCGTCGTTGAGGGGAACACGTATCATCTCGCCCTCCACCTCGCCGAGAAACTGGCCTGTACCCGCGGATGCTGGGGAATCGTAATAGAGAATACTTCTGCGGCGGCGCTTTATCGCGGGCTTTACAGTCAGGCGGTCAAGCTCTTTTTCGGTAACAAGATCGACCATATCCTTACCGTGGCTGTCCAGCGAACGGTAACGCTTGAGGTGATCGTTTTCGCGCTCGGTGAGAGTGTCGGAGCCGCTGTCATAGCCCAGAATATAGGCGGCGCTGACGTTCAGCGCGCGGCAGAGCTTTACGAGATTGTCTGCGTCGGGACGGGCGATATTGTTTTCCCAGTTGCTGATTATACGTCCCGAGGTGAGGTCGAGCATTGCCGCCAGCTTTCCCTGATACATCCCCGCGCGTTCGCGGGCATTTTTTATTCTTTCTCCTAACGTCAGAGGTTCGTTCATTGTTGTTCCTTTCGGAGTGAGTATTTGACATCGGTGGAGATACGGTATCGTTTCCCCTGTACTTTCACGATATTATACACCAATAATATCGGAATGTCAAGCACAAAATGATAAAAAATATCTCAATAGCACTTGACAATCCCATAAAACGGGAATATAATATCGTAAATCCAAAATAAAGAGGAAAAATCATCATGTATTCCTATAATAAGAGAACTGTCCGGCAGTGCAGGACTATTCTGCATTGTGATTTGAATTCCTACTTTGCATCGGTGGAGCTTCTTTCACGTCCCTG
>JAZQNC010000167.1:0-7302 GCA_045627165.1 Eubacteriales bacterium | reverse complement strand
ATTCGTCATAGGCGTGAACGGCGTAGGCAAGACTACGACCATAGGCAAGATGTGCGCCATGCTCAAAGCTCAAGGTAAAAAGGTGCTCATCGCCGCCGCCGATACCTTCCGCGCCGCCGCGATAGATCAGCTCGCGGTATGGGCGGACCGCGCCGGAGTGGAGCTTGTCAGGCATACCGAGGGCTCCGATCCCGCCGCCGTGGTATTCGACGCTGTAAGCGCGGCAAAGAGCAGAGGCTGCGACGTGCTGCTTGTCGATACCGCGGGAAGACTCCACAACAAAAAAAACCTCATGGAGGAGCTGGCCAAGATAAACCGCGTCATCTCCCGCGAGCTTCCCGACTGCGACCGCGAGACACTGCTTGTGCTTGACGCCACCACCGGTCAGAACGCGGTAAATCAGGCCAAGGAGTTCAAAAACGCCGCCGATATAACCGGTCTTGTAATGACCAAGCTCGACGGAACGGCAAAGGGCGGTATCGTCTTCTCGATAAAGAAGGAGCTGGATATTCCCGTCCGCTTTATCTGCGTGGGCGAAAAGATAGACGATCTCGAAGCCTTCGACGCGAAGCAGTATGTGGACGCTCTCTTCGACGAGGACAAAGAAAAACAGGAATAATACGGAGTAAATGAAACAATGAAGCTTGTACTTGCGTCTCATAACAAAAAGAAGCTGGCGGAGCTTGCCTCCATGGTAAGCGCGATAAACGCGGACTTCGAGGTCATATCCGCTTCCGAGCTTCCCTTCGACGCCGAAGTGGAGGAAACAGGCTCCACATTTGAGGAAAACGCCGTATTGAAGGCTGATTTCATCGCCTCTCACGGCTACTTCGCGGTCGCGGACGATTCGGGACTCTGCGTAGACGCGCTCAACGGCGCTCCGGGAGTATATTCCGCCCGCTATTCCGGCGGAGACGACAACGACAATATCGACAAGCTCCTTGCCGAGCTCAGGGACGTTCCCGATGAAAAGCGCACCGCAAGCTTTGTCAGCTGCGTTGTATTCCAGACCCCCGAAGGAAAACGCTTTATCGCCGAGGGCAGATGCTGCGGAAAAATACTCCGTGAACGCATGGGCGACAACGGCTTCGGCTACGACCCCGTATTTCTCTCGGATGATTTCAACCGCAGCTTCGCTTCTCTCACCGCCGAGGAAAAGAACAGCGTGAGCCACCGCGGACGCGCAATGGCGAAGCTGGCAGAATATCTTTCCGAAAATTATTCTTGTAATTGATCTGATTTTATGGTATAATGCCATGGGATGACGACAGTGTTTTTCAGCCATGAAAGAACTGGGAATATACGGCGGCACCTTTTCGCCGCCTCACAAAGGTCATATACAGGCTATACTGAGCTTTTTTGCGCAGATAAAGCCCGATGAGACGCTGATAATCCCCACCGCGATACCTCCTCACAAAGCGGAAGTCGAGGGCGCGTCTCCTTCCGACAGGCTCGAAATGCTGCGGCTCGCTCTGACGGACGCGGGAAACAGCGCAATACAGGTCAGCGACTACGAGATACGCAGTGAGGGCAAAAGCTACACCTGCGAGACGCTGACGCATTTTGCTTCGCTTTATCCGAAGCCGGAGTGGAGAATAACCTTTCTCTGCGGCACGGATATGTTTCTCACCCTCGACGGCTGGTATCACCCCGAAATCATATTCGACAAGGCGCGCATAGCCTTTATGCGCCGCGAAAAGCACAGCTGTGAGCTTGACAGCCTCATAGAGCGAAAAAAGGAGCTGTACGCCGAAAAATTCGGCGCGGATATCGTTGAGATCGTCAGCGACGCCGTGGAGATATCCTCCTGTGAGCTGCGCGAAAAGCTCAGAGCGGGCATTGACACCTCTGAGTTCCTTTCGCCCTCGGTCAGAAGATATATAGACGAGAAACGCCTTTACAGATAAACTGACCATATAAAAATCATATCGGCAGGTAATTGCAATGAGTTACGATTTTGAAAAAGAGATCAAAAAATACGTTTCGGGAAAGCGTTACGTCCATTCTCTCGGAGTGGAAAAGGAATGCCGCCGTCTTGCCGACATATACGGTCTTGACGGCGCCGACCGCGAAAGGCTTTCGGCCGCAGGTTATCTGCACGATATAACCAAGGAAAAAACAGCGGAGGAGCAGGTGATACTCTGCCGTAAATACGGTATACCCGTGACCGCGCATGACCTTCTCGCGCCCAAGCTCTTCCACGCCAAAACGGGCGCGGCAATGGCGAGAGAGCTCTATCCCGACATAGCGGACGATTTCGTATACAACTGCATATACCGCCACACCACCGGACATCCCGAAATGACTCTGCCCGAAAAGCTGCTGTATCTTGCGGATTATATCGAGGAAGGGCGCACCTTCGACGACTGTGTTGAGCTGCGCAAATATTTCTACAGGCACATCGAAAACGGCGGAAACCGCGATATCGTTCTGCGCGACACGCTGATCATCTCCTTTGACATGACCATGCGGGGACTTATGGAGGACGGCAGGCT
The DNA here is from genome assembly GCA_045627165.1 of Eubacteriales bacterium. Lineage (GTDB taxonomy): Bacteria > Bacillota > Clostridia > Oscillospirales > CAG-272 > JAZQNC01. The sequence goes on along the minus strand of JAZQNC010000167.1, from coordinate 4,807 downwards.
CATCGACGAAAACACCATCGCCACAAGAAACGCTCTCATCTTTGAAAAGCTGACTTCAAAACAGTAAAAATCCGCGTCTGACACATCCCAAAATGTTACATTCAATTCAGGAAAAATTCCATCCCTTATGTTGTATTGAAAGCAAAAGCGTATTATAATAAGCTCACCATGAATCAGAATAATAATATAAACAATCACAAAAACACATCCTCCGCTCAGCCGGAGGGCGACAGATTCGCCACGAAGCAGTTCATCCCTCCGAAGAGAGAGGATATCCCTCAGAACAGAACCACGCCCGCCGGCACTGTCCCGCGACGGACGGTTCAGAACCGCACCGCGCCTCCTTCCAACAATACGGCGGGAACACCCGCCAACGGCACGGCGGCCAGAGCGCATACAGTCGGAACAGCCTCCCGCGCAGTCACCGGACAGCGTGAAAATCCGACCTTTTCAGGCGCGGCAAATACGGCTCAGCGCGGCGGTGCTCAGTACGGCGGTCAGCGGCGCAGAACTGCCGCGGACGAGAAATCCAAGACCACGCTGGTCATACTTCTCGCCATAATCTCGGCTCTGATAGTCACCGCCATCGGCATGGGAATATTCTTCGTGCTGTATAAGCCCTCGGTTGACGTCGAAAGAAATCCGGACAATATTGATAACCCCGCCATCGTCGGCTTGGACGACATAAACGAGTTCACGCCTCCCGAAACCTCGGACGACGGCAGTTCATCTGAAACGGTGAAGCGCAAGAAAGAAACCTACAACTTTCTCGTCATCGGCCGCGACAAGGTCGGTCTCAACACCGACGTTATCATGCTGATAAATTTCAATACCGGCAGCGGCGAAATATCGGTAATGCAGATACCCCGCGACACCTACATCGAGATCGGCGGCTCAAGCTGCAAGATAAACTCGGTATATTCGATAATGCACAGCCGCGCCGCGCTGAACGGCGTTTCCGATTCAGAGGATCGAGGCATGACCGATATGGCGGCGGTGCTTGAAGCCAATCTGGGTATAGAGATAGACTACTATGCTCTGCTCAATCTGACAGGCTTCGGCAATATCATCGACACCATCGGCGGTATTCCCATGAACGTACCCTACGATATGGACTATGACGACCCGTTCCAGGATCTCCACATCCACATAAAGGCGGGACAGCAGACCCTTAACGGCGAAAAAGCGCAGCAGTTCATACGTTTCCGCGACGGCTACATTGCAGGAGACATAGGACGCATCGACGCGCAGAAGCTCTTCATGACCGCCTGCATAGAACAGCTTAAAAACAACCTCAACGCCTCCACCATCATCGGTCTGGTCAACGAGCTTTACACGAACCTCAAGACCTCCCTTTCGATCGCGGACGTGGGCTACTTCATCAAGCAGTTCTTCCTCACAGAGGACAACAACATCAGCTTCATCACCTTCCCGGGCGAGGACACCTACGCCGGAGGAGTATCCTATTATGTGATGAAGCGCGCCGATATGCTCGCGCTGGTAAACCGTTACTTCAACGTATATTCAAAGGACATATCCGAGGCGGAATTCGACCCGTATCTTATTTTCAACCGCGAAAACTCCGCTGACGTATCCTCCATATACGAAAAGAAGGGGCTTTCTGACATTTCCGCTTATGTAAAATCGGCAGGCTCGATAGACGACAACGGTCTGCGGATCGACCTTAAATAAATCCGCTTTATCTGTTTTATCTGTTACAGAGAGGAAAACACAATGGAAAACGAACAGCTGATACTCCCCGGTGCCGACGTGCTCAGCGATCCCTACGAGCTGGCGAAGGCTGTCATTAAAATTCTTGACGGACGCAGAGCCAAGGACATCCGTCTTCTCCGCGTCGATGAAAAGACGATAATCGCTGACTATTTCGTTATCTGCTCGGGCAACTCCAACACTCAGATACGCGCCCTTGCCAACGAGGTGGAATTCCGTCTCGGCGAAGTCGGTATCGAACAGTATCACGCGGAGGGTCTTCCCGAGGCCACATGGGTGGTAATGGATTACGGCTCCGTAATGATACACATCTTCAACCGCGAGACCAGAGATTTCTATAATCTCGAAAAGCTCTGGCGCGAAGCCGAGGAAATAGACATAAAGGACCTTCTCACCGCCGACTGAGTATGCCGGAGGCTTATTCGCAGGGATTAAGTGTAATTACATCTAAAGAAAGGAACGCCGGAGCGTTTTCCGGCGCATAGATGACTGTCATGAAATACGATTTTTCCGCCATTGAGAAAAAGTGGCAGGACAGATGGGAGGAAGCCGATATATTCAGAGCTTCCGACGATCACAGCAAAAAGAAATTCTACGGTCTGGTCGAATTCCCCTACCCAAGCGGAGCGGGAATGCACGTAGGCCATATCAAGGCATATTCGAGCATTGAGATAATTTCCAGAAAGAGAAGGATGGAGGGCTATAACGTTCTCTTCCCGATCGGCTGGGACGCTTTCGGACTCAACACTGAAAACTACGCCATCAAGACAAAGACTCATCCCCGCAAGGTCACGATGGACAATGTGGCTCATTTCACCGCGCAGCTCAGAAAGGTGGGCTTCTCCTTCGACTGGTCGAGAGAGATAAACACAACCGACGAGGAGTACTACAAGTGGACGCAGTGGATCTTCCTCAAGATGTTCGAGGCAGGTCTTGTTTTCCGCGACAGAACCCTCGTCAACTACTGCCCCAGCTGCAAGGTCGTCCTTTCCAACGAGGACTCCCAGGGCGGCAAGTGCGACGTCTGCCATTCCGACGTAATCCAGAAATCAAAGGAGGTATGGTACCTCCGCATCACCGAGTACGCCGACAAGCTGCTCAACGGTCTTGAAGAGGTGGATTACCCCGCCAATGTAAAGGCTCAGCAGGTCAACTGGATAGGCCGCTCCGAGGGAGCTTTCGCCGATTTCGCTCTCACCGGCTGCGATGAAAAGCTCCGCATCTACACCACTCGCCCCGACACCATGTTCGGCGTTACCTTCATGGTCATCGCTCCCGAACATCCCGTGATCGAAAAGTACAGAGACAGAATCACCAATATAGACGCTCTCGAAGCATATAAGGCGGAGTGCGCCCTCAAGACCGAATTTGAGCGCACACAGCTCGTCAAGGACAAGACCGGAGTGCGCATCGAGGGTATCGCAGCCATAAATCCCGCAAACGGAAAAGAGATACCGATCTACATCTCCGATTACGTTATGATGGGCTACGGCACAGGCGCGATCATGGCTGTTCCGGCGCATGACGAGCGCGACTACGCCTTCGCAAAGAAGTTCGGTATCGACATCATTCAGGTGATCAAGGGCGGAGATATCGAAAAGGAAGCATACACCGGCGACGGCGAGATGATAAACTCCGAATTCCTCAACGGCATTGCCACCAAGAAGGAAGCGATAGCGAAGATGCTCGAATACCTCACCGAAAAGGGCATCGGCGAAAAGGGCGTTCAGTACAAGATGCAGGACTGGGCGTTCAACCGTCAGCGTTACTGGGGCGAGCCTATACCGATAGTTCACTGCCCGCACTGCGGAATGGTTGGCGTTCCCTACGAGGAGCTTCCTCTTCGTCTGCCTCCGGTAGAGAATTTTGAGCCCGGTGAAGGCGGCGAAAGCCCTCTTGCCAAGATAGATTCCTTCGTAAACTGCAAATGCCCCAAGTGCGGCGCAGACGCTAAACGCGAAACGGACACAATGCCTCAGTGGGCAGGTTCATCCTGGTACTTCCTCCGTTACTGCGACCCGAATAACGACAGCTGCCTTGCCGATCCCGAGGAGCTTAAATACTGGATGCCCGTAGACTGGTACAACGGCGGTATGGAGCACGTTACCCGTCACATGATATATTCCCGTTTCTGGCATCATTTCCTCTATGATATCGGCGCTGTTCCCTGCGACGAGCCCTACGCTAAGCGTTCCATTCAGGGACTTATCCTCGGCTCCGACGGCGACAAGATGTCCAAATCCAAGGGCAACGTGGTAGACCCGCTTGACATAGTAAATGAATACGGCGCAGATGTTCTCCGTGTATATGTTCTCTTTATGGGAGACTACGCTTCCGCGGCTCCCTGGAACGAAAGCTCCGTAAAGGGCTGCAAGAGATTCCTCGACCGTGTTGCGGGACTTACCGAAATAGCAAAGGGCAGCGGCGTTACACCCGAGCTCGAAAGCTCCTTCCACAAGACCATAAAGAAGGTTTCCTCCGATATCGAGGATATGAAGTTCAACACCGCGATAGCTTCGCTCATGTCGCTGCTCAACGAGATAAGCGACCTCGGAAAGCTCACCGCAGACGAGCTCAAGACCTTCGCGCTCCTGCTCTGCCCCTTCGCTCCTCATATCTGCGAGGAGATATGGGAAACTCTCGGCGGCAAGGGCTTTGCTTCTCTGGCAAAGTGGCCCGAATATGACGAGGCAAAGACGGTTGATTCCTCTGTCGAGATCGCCGTTCAGGTCAACGGCAAGCTCAAGGGTACTCTTATGATCGCAAAGGGCGAGGACAAGGAAAAGGTTCTCTCCGAGGTCAAGGCAATGCCCGCTGTTGCTTCCATAATAAACGGCAAGACCATAGTCAAAGAAATCTACGTTCCCGACAAGCTGGCCAACATAGTAGCAAAGTAAGATACATCGGAAAACTGACCTTTCCGCGCCGAAAACGCGGAGGCCGGTTTTCCTGTTTTATAAATAATACCGACAGGAGTGTAAAGCAATGAAACATATTTTACGCACAGTCTGCCTCATTCTGGCACTGATGATATTCTCAGCCTTTGCCTTCGGATGCTCCGAAGAAAAAGATGACG